>CAYMZW010000340.1:0-7521 GCA_964395005.1 uncultured Rivularia sp. | reverse complement strand
TCATCTTCTTAACTTTTCGTTACATAGCTATATTTTTTTTCGCCGACTTACTTAACTGATAATCAATAAAATTAATGATAAATATTTTTAAATGAAAGTTTTAATCACTGGCTTTGAGCCGAATGATGATGGTTTAAATGCTTCAGAATTGTTGATAAAGTCTTTGCGCGATCGCCCTCCTTCAAAGATAAGTCAATACATAGATTGCATTGACTTCAAGATTATGCCTGGTAACACCAATACTCTTGGACAAATAGTTGATGAAACTCTTAACACATTATTACCAGATATTTGTATTGGTATCGGTCAAGCAAGAGGTTATAACAAAATAACTCTTGAACGAATGGCAAAGAATTTGAGATATTTTGTTACCTTAGATAAAGTAGGGAATGCACCAAAGGGAACGTTAATTATTACAGATGCTCCTGTTGCTTATTGGAATTCTTTACCAAACCAGGAAAATTTAGTTTCCCTATTAGAAAATCATAATATTCCAACTAAAATTTCTAACGATTGTGGAACTCATTTGTGCAATCAAGCTTTTTATCATTTTCTTCACTGGAAAGCAATTAATAATTCTGAGATGAAGGTTGGTTTTGTTCATATTCCAGTATTACCAGAACAAGTTATTAAATATTGGCCAGAAGCACCATTTATGTCAATGGATATGCTTCGTGAAGCTCTATCGCTAATTATTGCTAGTAATTTGTAGGAACGAATCCAATATAAAAATATTAAATTCTCCTCAAAAGCTTACAAATACGATTTTATGTCAAAATTCTCCTGCTTTCTCCAAGCGATTGATCAAAATACCCATTATTTTTCCTAAGTTATCAATTTTAAACAAGTTTTCTGACTAGATTGTGGTTAACTCGAAGTCTTTTTTAGCTTTACTTAAAGTGAAATTATTGTAAGCCATGTTGAATATTGATGAAATTTAAAAATGCGTCGTAAATCAACATAATTGATGGTTAAAACACGGGAATTTATAAATAATTTAAAGTTAGTTATAGCCAAAGCTCCTGTAGTCGAAATCCTATAACGATACTTCTTCAATTGGAAATATTAACAAATCATATCTGCTCGGTATCCCAATCAGCGATGAATCTGCCGTCAGGAAGAGTCAATTGTGCGTATCCTCCATCGACAAGAGATTTATTGAATCCAATTGCTCCAGTCAAATCAACATTAATCATGGAAATTTCTCCCATACACCCTACTCAAATTAGCCCTACTGAAATTAGTATTTTCGAGATTGGTGTAAAACAAATCAATACCACTCAAATCAATACCACTAAAATCTCTTTCTCCAGCAGCATAACTTTCCAAAAACTCGTTACCAGTCATAACTTACATCTTGAAATATCTAATACATTTTAAGATAATCCACTAATTTGATTTATAAATTACCCAGCATGGATATCAAGGAGATACAAGAAATGTTTGGATTAAGCGATTTGAAGCAAACACGAATATATCAACAAGCTTTCGAGGAAGGAGAGCTTAGAGGAAAGCTATTAGCAATACCACTAATGTTAGCGGCTGGGTTAACTGTGGAAAAAATAGCACAAGCTTTAGATTTAACAGTTGATGAGGTGAGAAAAGTCAGCCAAGAACAAATTGCTAAATAAGCGGATTTATTAAATATAAAATCTTGTTTTGTATTCAATTATTTTTTAAACAGAACTAAGAAAAGCCCCCCTTTTTAAGGGGGGTTGGGGGGATCGAGATGTCTGGAAAACTAAAAATCAAGCGCTCTCTACATTTACACTAAAGGTAATATCAGTAAAATTTTGATCTCCCCCACCATATAAATCCTCAAAACCAAAGTTGTTATCTGAAGCTTTAAGATGCTTTACTCCATCTGGATTAGCACTTCCAAAAGCAAAGTAGGCATTTAATCCGCTTCCAGATCGATCGTTATTCGGATTTTCGCTGATAAATTCTTCTACAGTACCATTGGCAATCAAATATGGTGCTAAGAATATTCCTCCATCAACTTCTGCGGTAATAGCTCGATCGTTTTTATCAAAGTCTAATTCAGCAATACGTTGGTTAAGCGCTGTTGTTTCGTATCCTTTTTCTCCCGGTTTAATCTGCTGATTTGTAACTGGATCGAGTACGGTACCACCTACATCCAAAACTTGATAAAAACCTGCTGAATTACTGTAAGCGCCAGTACTGTTTATATCATCTACAGTTAATAAAACCTGTTCGTCAGTTTTGCCATCTCCATCAAAATCAACGTTGCTCAGATTAACTATTCCATCGATTGGTGTGGAGGCTGACTGAGGCTTGATATTACTAGGAATTTGCGGAGTCGGAGTATTTGCATTTGCAATCAAAGAGAATTCAATGTAATCAAAGCGAGCAAATTCACCTTTGTTAGTAATACCTTCGATTTTGAAAGTATCCCCAGATTCTAACTGCACTTCTTCTATGGCAATACGACTAGTTTTTGAAGCAGGTTTTACCCAGTTACTAGGTAAATCTTTGTCAAAAGTAAAGCTTGTACTTTCTCCTGCAACGGTAATTTTAGCTTGAGACTGCCCGTCGTTTTCGTCGTAATAACCAACTTTTACCTGATAAATTCCTGCTTCACCCTCGAATGTACCTTTCGCCTCGCCTTTATTCCCACTAACTCCTTTGAGAGAAATATGTTTACCACCACTAGCGCTAGAGTTTCTTGCAGTCTCTACTTTATAACCATCTAGAGTTAATTCTTCTGCTTCATAACGTAAAGGCTCGTTGTTAATAGGTGGCGAGACTGGATTGGTAACGGGATTATCCTCATTTTGAGGAACTGGATTTACATTTACATTTAATTGCAAATCATCAACCAACTTTGCTCCAGCAATAGATTCATCCCAACCATCTGTATTTTGAACGACGTTTCCACCACCATCAGTCACCTTTTTATTAACTGTACGCTCCGATTTACGATCAAACTTTGGAGAGCGATTGTCTGCAAACCGGGAGTCACTAATGGTTAAATTTTTTGCCTGCTCATTTCCACCAATCCAAATATTTCCTGCTTGTCTATCGGCATAGTTATCGATAAATGTTGTGTTGCTAATTATCGATTTAGCTTGCGTTTTGTAATTCAGGACAATTGCTCCACCGATTTCCCCAGTCTTTTTAGAATTTGTAACGCGGTTGCCAGAGAAAATTGAATCTTCTATGGTGACTCCACCTTTAATATCTGTCCATAATCCTCCTCCTTGAGATGTGGAGGTATTATCAGCAATTGTCGAATCGCGAATTATCAGGGAGGCGGGATTTTCTTCATCTCGATAAGATTGTACGGCTAAGCCTCCACCTCTTCGAGCTTTGTTGTTAATAATTTGACTATTTTCAATAATAATCTTGTCTTTAGAATATCCGCTAAGGAAAAAGGCTCCACCATAATTTCCACCACCGACATTTCCTTCTGCTACAACATTACGAATCAGAGTAGTGCCGCCGAAATTATCGCGTTTTTCAGTTCCGTTTGCTCCATCGGTGAAAATGGCTCCACTTCCCCGCTTGCCCTCGTTGTTTCTAAACTCTGAATCTTCGACTTTGAGATTAGTTAGTAACGTGTAAACAGCACCGTAGCTTCCTTTATTATTCGTAAAAATAGAGTCGCGAATTTCTAGAGAAGCATCTCCGCCAACATTGCGATCGCCATTACTATTTACAACAGTTGCTTTGTCTCCACCTCCATAAGTAGAAATTGCACCAGCACTAAAGCCGTCGTTAGCAACTGAACCGTCGTTTCCATCAAAAACACTGTTTATAACTGTGGCTTTAGCACCGTAGCCGACAAAAATTGCTCCACTTCGTTCCCCTACATTGTCGATAAAGCGGGAATTTTCCACCACCAACGTATTAGAGTCAGCAAGCTCAATCGCTCCTCCTCGTAAAGCCTTGTTAGAGTTTCCATCAACAGCTTTACCATTAGCGAAAGTCAGGTTTCGTAGCACTACATCCGAATAGTCATAGCTAACCTTGAGAATCCGCGTTTTATTCTCACCGCTAATAGTTAAATTTGCTGCATCAGCCCCATCAATCGTCAGACTTTTATCAACGACAAGCTGTTCTTTGAGTTTAATAGTCTTGTTAGCAAGAGATGAATTGAAGCGAATTGTATCCCCTGAATTTGCCTGTAAAATTGCTTCTCTAAGCGTTCCTTTTCCACTGTCTGCGGTGCTGGAAACTGTGATAATTGCCATATTTTCCAATGTTAAATTACATCAAATTGGTAGAATACACTGGTAAATATAATCACGCAAAAGTCTCTTTGATACTAACAGTGTTTCTTTGATTTGGCAAATTTTATTAGTATCAATGCGAGCAAATATTAATAAGTACAATTACTAACTTTATCTATAAGTTTTAATTTTAGTCAAGTTAAATTACTCGTCGAATATAGCAATGTTTTTCTATTTATTTTTAAATATAAACAAGCTAACTTCCAAGTAGCTTTTTCTGACAAAACTTTAATATCGAGCAAAATCTCTTATGTTAATGCAATTGTGCTAGATTTGTAGTAAGCGCTACTCGCATAGCGTTACTACGAACAAACCTTTACACGCTTACAAAAATGTACGTCTTTCTAAAAAGTATTTAGCCTCCACTTGATAATTTTTTGCTAATAATTGCTCTTCCCCTTTTCTATTTAATTCATCTACATTAAATTCATCATCAGGTTTTGACTCTCTTCTTCCATAATTAAAATCCTTTGGATATTTAGGTAATTCAAAGGAACGAATGTAGAGAAACAACATTAAAAAGGCTATTCGATGCATTATTTCCTCGCCTTAAAAAGTTTTATTTTTCAGCAAAAACTAAGCGTTGATGACAAGCAATTTCAACACTTACGGCTTTCTATTTCTATTTGCAATTAGGGAAACGTTAATTAAGGCAGACTTTATTTTTGTCTTACCTTATAAATTGCTAATTATTGTAATTTTCATCATCGCCACTCTCCTTCTACAATCAAGTATGCAGCGCTTAAGAAGTTAGAAGTCAACCAACGATAAACGAGAAAGTCGCTAGTTTAATTACACCTAAAATCATTAATGCTTATATATAGATAGCAAAATAAACCTAACAGTGCAACACTTTTAGGTTAAAAATTTCTTATTCAATTATAAAAAATATTTAGGGTTAACTATTCAGACTTAAACTTGACATAGACCACGAATTTCTCGTTTCCTCTATATCATAGGCAGAAATTAATTAAATGTCAATATTTAATTTGGGCTTTTTTTCAATGACGCAAGAAGCAAGCGATTGAATTGACGAGTTAAGTCAACAAAACCAATAGTATTAGCTAACAATACAAACTTTAACAAGAAGATAAAGTTAAAGTTTGAACTGTGATAATCATTCTTCAATCCGCTTTTCTAAATACTGCCCAATCATTACCTGTTCCCCAGCGCGAGAAATTACAGATTGACGAGTACGGTATTTTTCACCAATAAATTTTAACTCTTCCTCAAAAACCGAACCATTGTACTCAGTACGCAAACACAAAGTTTTCTCCGCAGGAAAGTGATATTGAGCGGTTATTGGCTTAGAAGTTGCAAAACCGCGATCGCGATACAGTATATTTCCCAAAGCACCGAATAATGTTGAACCATTGGATTCTTTGGCTTGAGTTACGGCGTTGCTACTTTGCCAAGAAACTTCAGCACCGCAAGTCATCTCCATAGACTCATCTAATTCGTGCATTTGTGCAAGTTTTTGTAATTCATCGCATCCCGCTTCTAAAAACCGAATTGCGATTATACTCACAACTTCCTTAGTTTTTCCATCCGGTAAAGTGTAGTAACGTCTTTCCGAATTCCATTTACCAACAGATTCTCGAAAAAATTTTGCTATCAAAGATTTTTCAGCTACTTGTATGACTTTATTTGGGGATGCCACTGGTTTTCCTCATTAAATCGAAACGACATACACTATGTAATCTGCAAATGCTAGATTGTGTCACATATCTTAAGGTTAACTACACATTTTGTAAAATACTGATATGTTCGATACAATATAGCGCATCGAAATTGTCTTTTGAGTAAGTAGGGCTAAATTCAAATAGGTTATGCAGTCACTGCTTGAAGAGAATGCAGATTGTATAGAAAATTAATTTGTAAAAAATTTTTGTATCTTTAGACAGATTATAAGCTCAAAAAAAGATTTACTTGTAAACGCTCGGTTTATAATGACACCTAGTGTATAAAATCAGTTGTGTGGCTATGAGCAAAGAGAATTTATTGTCAAGTGTTTTTAATACTTATTCCAACATATTATTAGGAACAACGAGTGTAAGCTGAGCGATCGCGAATCGAAGGGTTTATTAGCACGAGTAAAATTTCAGAATACAACCGCACGGCAAGTTATAGTACCATTTAAAGCAATTAAAACTCTTATCAGAAAAACAACAAATAACTTAAATACAAATATTCAAGGTACGATATTTATTGTTGCAAGACACAAAGAAAAAATATTGTACGGTTAAGAAGCCTAATTATAGGAGAAAAAACTGACGGCAAAGTAGAAATTATATCGGGATTAGAGTCGGCAAAATCCTTTGTAGTTCGCAGTGGTAATCTGTTCAAAGATGGTGAAAATGTACCAGTAAGAAGTAAGAAGTAAGAAGTATGATTTTATAGGCTTTTTAGCCATTTTTCTTTGTAGTTTTATTTACGCCGACTTGCACTAGTTACAATAATATAATAGAAAAATTACTAATTGAATGAAAAAATGCAAGTGAAAAAAGTCACGGTTTAATCAGTAAAATTTATGACTTGCGGTATAGTAAAAATTATTTAACAAGATTTATAATACCTAGTTATTGCATAAGTAGGTTAATGTTAAAAATGGTAGTTGCGGTTGGGCAGTAAAGGTAAGGTTTTTTAATGAATTTTCATTGTATTACATAGCTGTATTTATTTATACATTTTTACTCAGATATATATTAGTTTAAGTTCAAGTTTGAAAATTTATATCTAGAAATTACGATAATTGTTAATTGTATTAAATAAAAAAAATCAATTATTCTCAATGTTGTACCTAATTGTTAAGCCTATTTAAATTTTTTTTAGTGAAGGGTAAATAGAAATAGAAACGGATCTCTATATTTATGAATTATGAATAACCAATTAATTTGAAACAAACAATTTTATTAGACAAACTATAAACAAAAAAATGCCGTATAAACAGGAGACGAAAAGACAAAAGAATGATAACTTTTTATCTTTTTCTGGTGGATTAATTGCCTGTGTTTTAAGCTTAGGACTTTTAAGTGCCAGTTGCGGCTCACTTCCCAAAGATTCGGCTGATGCGGTAGGTAGACGGGGTAGGGGAGGAAAAGGTAGTGCAACTCCTGTAGATGTGGCGATCGCTCGCACGGGTTCATTGCAAAAACAACAATTGTTAACGGGTACTACTACACCATTTCGTACAGTATCATTACGTTCGCAAGTGGAAGGAAGACTTTTAGCGTTGAATGTAGATATAGGAGATACGGTTAACAAAGGA
>CAYMZW010000339.1:0-7543 GCA_964395005.1 uncultured Rivularia sp. | reverse complement strand
AACCTAGAAAGTTAACTTGGGTAGTAGGAAATGCAGTTGAGCAAGCTTTTCAACCTCTTGTCAAACAGTTAAATTCGGTTGAAGGTTTGTCTGTTAATATGCGTGCTTTATCAAGCGATTATTGGGGACAAGATATTAGCGTCACTGGTTTATTAACTGGTCACGATTTACTTTTAAAATTACAGAATGAAGATTTAGGAGACGGAATTTTATTGCCGAGCGTGATGTTAAAACATGGAGAATTAATATTTCTCGATGATAAAACAGTTGAGGAAGTAGCTAGTAGTTTAAAAGTAAAAATTTATCCTGTGGCAAACGTTGAAGAGTTAATCGAAACCTGTATTGCATAGTTGAAAGTACAGTCAATAAGGCGATCGGGTTTTCGCTGCTCGCGGGTGGTGTTAGATAAATAGTAAAAAACTATTATTGAATGAGAAATTTAAAAATGCCAACAATTAGACAGTCATTGGTAGCCAATTTAACTAGGTTTTATCCCTTCTACAGCGGATGTGCAAGTTTTGCAAACAACTCATTAATTATAAAGCTTTCTGGTGCTAGTAACGAACGGGTATGGTCTGTCGTTCCTGGTGGTGAAGTTCTAGCTTGTTTAAATGACTATAACGGACGTGCGGCATTTTACGTTGGCGAACGCGATCGCAAACTCACGTGGATATGCGCTCAAATTGTAAAACCGGGTGATACGGTGTTGGATATTGGTGCAAACATTGGTGCGGTTACAGTTTGGCTCTCTAAATTAGTTGGTGACAAAGGTCAAGTTCATACTTTTGAACCTAATCCTGAGTTGCAGAGTATTTTGGAAAAAACTTTTCCTCGCAATAAAATGTCTAATGCTCGCTTGCATCCAATAGCTTTAGGTGCAGAGGAAGGTTCGCTCAAATTGCGAATTCCTCAAGGTCATCCAGGAATGGGTTCGCTTGTTCGTAATAGAGAGATGAGTAACTGTGATGTGGTTGATGTGCCAGTACGTCCTCTGTCTAAAATTGCTAGTGAACAAGGTATAAAGTCCATAAAACTGATCAAAATTGATGTCGAAGGCTTTGAAGCTGAAGTGTTTAAGGGCGGAAGAGAAGTATTGCTGAAAACTCGTCCTCAAGCAATTATTTTCGAGTTAAATGAAAAATTAGAAGGAAAAGCTAGCGAACAACCGGCGATCAAAATTCTACGCGATTTCGGGTACAAATTTTTCTCAATTCCCAAGTGCTTGGTGCGGATGCATTTAGAGTCTTTCGATCCCGACGGCTCCAATCCACTGATTGGTCACGATTTTTTGGCAGTGCCGGAGGAAGATTATCAGAAAATTGCAAAATTAGTCAATGCATCTGTATAACAAATCCCAAGTCTTTTTAAGCTGATGTGCAGCTAAATTGTATCAAACAAATTTATCAAACAAATTTATCAAGCAAAAATATCAAATTATTGTAGTGCGGGCCGAACAGCCCGCTATTCAAATACAAATTAAATACGTAACAGCTTAAGAGTAGCTTTGCCAATTTGCCAGCAAGTAAAGTGTCCAAGTATCGGCGAAGGATAAAGGTTTTATAGTTGTCAATCTAAAATAAAAATTTTGGTCTTACGAAAAGTTTCACGAAAATAATATTTCCGTTTGTAGGTATCTTGTGTAAACTGCACCTGAGCCACGCCGTAAGCGCGAACGGCTAACAGCTTTTGCTAGGATTTATACCAATACCATAAACCTTAAAAGATAGTTATATTTTATGGGAAGGCATTCCGCTAATATCGGGAGCCACTTTGTTGCGCGGGTTTCCAAATTACCGACATTATTGCGTAAAATTCCGTACAATTTTTTAAGCAGTGGTGTTTATCCGCAACACAGTTCCCTCAAAATTTAAAATCTACACCTTGGGAGCTTTTCGTAAAATCCAAAATTAAATTAGGGAATAAATAGTGACAAACCAGGTTAAAGGAATCAGAAAAGTTAAATTAAAATCTATTCAAACTGGATTATTTTTTGTAAAATGCCAGCTTTTAGTTTATAGCTTATTTAATATTTTGCCTGCTACGGCGGCTACTGAACCTGTTATCAGCGTGATTCAAAGCCGCGAAAATGCTAATCAATGGCAGGGTATAACTACTCGTCTTGAAGAAGCTGGGGTTAATTACTGCGTGATTCCTTTGAATAGCATTAGAAATACTGCTGATTGGGGAAGCCGCTCGGTGCTACTTTTACCTAATGTGGAAAAATTAACGCCATCGCAAGCAATTAGTTTGGAAGAATGGGTAGGTAAAGGTGGAAAAATAATTGCTAGTGGCCCCGTAGGAAGTTTATCTGCTCCGGGGGTACGTGAATTAATTAAAAATCTTTTGGGAGGCTACTGGGGATTTAGTTTAGATACACCGCAGAAACTTCAACCTTCTAAAGATAAGTTGCAGCGCTGGGCTAATCAAAAAAACCTGATTGGGGAAGTGCGCGGTGGTGTTGTGGTTCCTAATTCAATTACTCAAGCTGCTGCAATCTGGGAGTCTCAAGATAATTCCGCAGCGGTTTTAGCTACTTCACGCTCTACTTTTTTTGGCTGGAGATGGGGAGTTGATAGCGCTGCAAATCCTAATTTAGATAGTGCTTGGTTACAAGCTGCTGTAAAACGACACTCAACGCCCGATGCCGTAAAAACTATTGCAGGTGGTAAAACTGAGTGCGATCGCTCTACTGTTGCTCAAACACCAGGGACAAATTCTAATACCCCAACGCAAACAAATACAAATTCGACTCCGCTTAATATTACTGCCGTCATTCCCGATAATCCTTCTCCTAATATCAACTTCAAACGTTCCGATGAACTATCGGATGAAGCGATAGATAATTTACAGGATGAGGTACGTCTTGATGTTAAACCTAATTCTCGTAAACCAATTAGCCGTATTGAAACAGTAGCACTACAGCAAGAATTACTAAAATTAATTGGTCGAGTTGAAAGCGCAAATCTAGCAGTTGCGGCAATAAATAACGGAACCCAAACTGCAAAAGCTCAACCCGCACAATTTGCATCTAGCCAACCCGGAGCATTAGCTTTAAGCAGCCAGCAAGCGGTATCGCAAGCTAAACAAGTTGTGCAACAACTACCGCAATTGGTAGCGAAGAGAAAATACGTTGAAGCTCGCAGACAATGGTTAGCTGCAAAAAATTCTTTGTGGAATCAGTTTCCGGTAAATCAAAGGTTTGCTCAACCTGAAATCCGAGCAATTTGGCTCGATAGAGGAACTATTGTTAAGGCTAGAAACGAGCAAGGATTAGCTAAAGTTTTCGATAGACTTTCACAAGCAGGTGTTAATACGGTATTTTTTGAAACAGTTAATGCCGGTTATACAGTTTATCCGAGTAAAGTTGCACCTCAGCAAAACCCTTTAACTCGTAACTGGGACCCATTAAAATCCGCCGTCAAATTAGCCCACGACCGAGGTATGGAATTACACGCCTGGGTTTGGGTTTTTGCGGCAGGAAACCAGCGACATAATAAAATTTTGGGAATAAATGCCAATTATCCCGGTCCAGTACTTGCCGCTCATCCCGATTGGGCAGGTTACGATCGCCGTGGAAAGATGATTCCTCAAGGTCAAAATAAACCGTTTTTTGACCCTGCAAATCCGCAATTACGACAGTATTTATTAAATCAGTACGAAGAAATTGTTACTCGCTACAACGTAGACGGTTTACATTTAGACTATATTCGCTATCCTTTTCAAGATCATCAGCGAAACCGCAGCTACGGTTATGGCAAAGCAGCGCGATCGCAATTTAAACAGCGCTATGGAGTCGATCCGTTAAAAATTACGCCACGTCAGCGGGATCTGTGGCAAAAATGGACGGCGTTTCGTACTCAACAAGTAGATAGCTTTGTTGCACAAGTTTCGCAAAAAATGCGACAAAAGAAACCCGATTTAATTATGTCTGTAGCGGTTTTTCCTCTACCAGAAAAAGAAAGGATTGGTAAACTACAGCAGCATTGGGAAGTTTGGGCACAACGAGGCGATATCGACTTAATTGTTCCCATGACTTACGCTTTAGATACTCCAACTTTTAGCAGATTAGCCCAGCCTTGGATTGTATCGAAAAAATTGGGATCTACTTTATTAGTTCCGGGAATTCGTCTATTAAATTTACCTACTTTGGGAGCATTCGATCAACTACAGTTAATTAGAGATTTACCAGTTGGTGGTTATGCATTATTCGCTGCCGAAAACCTGCAAAATCAACAGCTACAAGAAGTTTTGGGTAATACTCAGGGAACTAAAACCCAACGCGAACCGATTCCCTACCGCCAACCATTCAAAACAGCCGCTCTACGTTACGCTTCCCTTAAAAAAGAATGGGAATTCTCTTTGCAAAATAAGCAACTGCAAATGTCTGCTGACAAAATTTCCGAATTTAATACCCAAGCACAAATATTAGAAAATGCTTTAAATCAGCTCGCAAAATCTCCATCGCCAGCTAATTTACAAACAACCAAAGCATCATTAACTAGATTTACTAGTCAATTTAGAGCGTTGATGCGGCAAAATGCTTTAAATAACCCCTATCAAGTAGGTGTTTGGGAAAATCGTCTCGCAATGATTGAAAGATTAATCCGGTTTGGGGAACGGGTGAGGAGTTAGGAGTTAGGAGTTAGGAGTTAGGAGTTAGGAGTGAGGAGTTGGGCAGCGGATGGAGTTAGGCAACGGATGGAATTAGGAGTTAGGAGTTAGGAGTTAAGAGTTAGGAATCTCTACCTCTCTTTACTCCCTCTACCCCCTCAACGAATAAGTTAATTATTATCCGCTGGTGCGACTTCTGGTGAATCTTGAGATTCTGCGACAACTTCTGATGCTGCTTCAGCGGAATGCTCAGATTCTGCAACAGTTTCTGAAACTTCTTCTGGTTCGGGTTCAACCTTTACCGGAGGTTTGCTAGGCTTGGGAGGGCGTGCTAATGCAGGATTAGTTGGAGATTTGATTTCATCTCTTTCAGATGATTTTCTACCTCTACCTTTACCTCTGCCTCCACCTCTATTGTTGTCTCTATCGTTGTCTCTATCTTTACGATCTGATTTTACTGGAGGAGTAAAACTCTTCTTTTGGGAACTGTCTTGTGATTTTACTGGAGGGGTAAAGCTCTTATCAGAACTACCTTCTTCCGGTTTTGGTTTACGATCCGATTTTTTAATTGGAGGTTCTACCATTGTAAATTTCTGTTAATTTATCTGTATGATATATGGTTTTGGTGTTTAGGCAACCTTTAGCAGACAGATTTGAGAGATGTAGTTGTATAGGTTGAATAATATAACCTGAGTAACACAAATCTGCCAAAATAAATTACCACTGTATTATATATTGAACTACTCGCCGTTTCTTTAAAAGCGGTACTCATGGAATATTTAAATCATAATTATAGGTAAAATTAGTTCAAATAAAAATGCTTAAATAATACATTTTTGTTTTTTAGAATTATTTTAAAAATCACAAACAACTATAGATGAAATATTAATCCAATTGATCAGGGTGAGTATAAACTGTAAAAACTACCACTTTGGGACATTTCATTCTAATGCTTTTAGTAGATTATTTTTTCAAAATAAATTATTAACATCGGAGTAGCAAAAAATAAAAGGAAACTAATTCAATGGGTAATCAATCAACAATTGGATGGTCGCTGCTGAGTTCTGGAATAACTACGCTTGTACTAAAAGTTCTTCCTGGTGATTCTTTGTGGTGGGGAGTAGCTCTTCTAATACTTGGAACCCTTTCGCTTTTTGTACGTAAAGGCGTTTCTAAGACAAATTAAAATTACTGAACTATCAAAAAATCACCATTTTTGATATTTAATAACTTAGAAACAACTACTTTTTCTCCTGGCTGCAACCCTTCAATTACTTGATATTTATTATCTATAATTTTGCCTAGCTTCACCCGTTTCTGTTTAGCTACTAAATTCGAGGTTGCGGCAGTAGAATTTATTTTTTCAGCTACATATACAAAAGCTTCCCCAGCGATACGAAATACTGCTGTAGTCGGAATTAACAAACCAGAATGCTGATTCCAATTAATTCTTGCTTTAGCAAATTGCCCCGCTTGCAACTTTCTTTCTTTGTTATCAAATAATGCTTTCACTAATATAGTGCGAGTATTCTGATTAACTTCTGGAGAAATAAAAAATATTTTTCCGGTACCTATATTTTCACCTTTGGAGTTAATCATTTCTACTGACATTCCTTTACGTAGCTGCGATTTATGCTCAAGGGAAACAGGAATATCAACTTCTAAAGGTTGATTTTGAGTAACTGTAGCAACTCTGGTTGAAGGATTGACTAAGTCTCCTACCTTTACTGAAATATTTGCTACCGTACCTTTGAAGGGAGCTTTAACTATATCCTGCTGCTTCTGTGGTGTTTTTGGCGCAGGAAGATTGTTTGATTTATTTACCTGTGCTTGCTGTAATGCTTTTTCTAAACTCGATACAGTTGCTTGCTGTGCTTGTATTCTAGAATCTAAATTATTAAACTCAAGTTTCGCTGCTTCAAGTTTCTGGGCGTATTCTCGTTTAGTTTGCTTAGATACGGCACCCTCTGCGGCTAAATTAGAATATTTATCATATTTTTCTTGGTTTAATCTTACATTTTGCAGCTTTGATAAATGTTGAACTTCTAATTCTTGAAGCTGGGTACGAGCATTTTGTAGCTGTAGCTGGTTTACTTGTATTGCGCTATTACCACTGCTGCTATTATTAACTGCCATAGCTTGATTGCTTTCAATTTGTAATAATGGAGCTTGCGCTGCAACTTGGCTTCCTTTTTTTACAAATACTTGCGATACTTTACCTTGAGTTTTTGCTTGAATACTTTCGGAATTTAACGATTGTAAACTAGCAATAAACTCTGAGCTTTCTTTTATTTGACTTGCTTGTACATCGGCTAGTTTAACTGATAGCGGTGTTTGTTGAGATATGATACTTGAAGGCGATTCTTTTTCGCGAGCGAGCAAGGTAACAAGTACTGCTACTCCACCAATAGTTAAAGCTACTGGTATCAGTATCAAAATTAAACGTTGCGCCCATTGTGGTAATTTGCTTGCTTTTTGAGAGCTATTATCTTGAATTTTTGTTTGGGATTCGGGGGTTTTCATGGTTTATAGAGTTTTGATTATAATTTAAACGTTGCGAAGATCGAGATTAAACTTAATAAAAAATCAATTACTAATTTTTTTTACTTACTTGTTAGAGATAATTACTGAGCTAATTGCTATATGGATGTATAATATAACTACGACAATAGATATAAACCAATAGCAAAATGACATGAAACTATTCTTTGTCTCAAGTAAAGTAAGATGTTAACTATTTTGATTAAGCTTATTTTATCTGAAATATAAAATTTATTTTCGTTCAGAGAGTAAATATTTATAAATAAATTATTTAAATAATTTGGACTGTAAAAACTGAGTCTTTTTTTTAGTTATAAGCTTTACGTGAAGTGCATTGATGTCATAGAAAGCTGTTTTTATCAACTCAATACTGTGAAATAGATCGAACAAA
>CAYMZW010000338.1:0-7548 GCA_964395005.1 uncultured Rivularia sp. | reverse complement strand
GAAGATGCCGATATTTCGATAACGAGTGAGGTCTTTCATATTTGACTATATAACTTGGTGCTAGAACGGTCGGTGACTACACTTAAGTAATACTCAAGGGGAATCGGCTAAGGTTTAACAAGTCAGCACGGGCTGGAACTATACCATCACAGATATTTTATGTCTTCCTGCTGATGGCGACTATACCATTTGTTAAGTAATTATAAATTATTTATATGACATGATGAAACAGTTCTAAGTAGTGGTAGCCGACTTTTCCACGAAGGAAATACGACTCAGCTAATTATTTCTACTGTTGTTCGTCATTTATGTCCGCTTGGAACATAAATTTAATGAGTATTTATACTTGTTCTTGAGCGAAATTTACATAAATAAATTTACTTATCACTTCGGTAGTGAAGAGAAAAGCTCAACGTATTCGAGCAAATTATAATTACGAATGTCTTCCTTTGTAGGGTGCGTTATAAACGGAACGTTTTAACGCACCGCTTTGGTAAATAGTGCGTTACGCGGAACGTACACACCCTACGATTTTTGTCGTTACTGTAATCTTGATAAGAGAAGGGTAACAAATCATCTTACAAACCAAAAAATATAGCGGTTTTCGGTTGAATGCAATACAAAGTAAGTTCCTGAAACTCTGACGGGCAGGGATGCCCATACCACAAGAGTGTACTGTACTCTTGCAGGTAATTCGTTATATATCATCAAAAATTAATCATGACTCAGTGGATAAAAATAAAAGGAATTATCAAACAAGGTTACGGTGTCGCATCGGGTAAAGGTGGAGATAAACGTTTTCCTAACGGAACAATTGAAATGCAGAAGCCTTTTTTTAGTAAATTGGGACTCGATTTAGAACGGTATTTTTCTGGAACATTGAATATTTCCATATCTCCCCATCAATATTCTGTTAAACAAGCTAAATACACCTTTCAAAATATTAAATGGGCAGAAAACGAACCAGCGGAAGATTTTTCGTTTTTTGATTGTAGAATTTTACTTAAAAATGGTGAAGTCAAAGAAGGATTAATTTATTATCCCCATCCCGAAACAAAACCCGAACATTTTCAAGCTGCGGATATTTTAGAAATTATTACTTTTAAAATTGATGATTTGAACTACGGTGATGAAGTGATTTTAGAAGTTGATAGTCAACAGATTGAAATTAATTGAATATTTAATTATGATGATGTGAATGGTGCGTCACGGTATCAGGTTAATTGATAACCTTCATGATAATCAATTCGTACCGTGGCACACCCTACAATATCATCACTTTCTTATAGTAATTTTAGTAATCGTAGGTTGGGTTAGACGCACGAAAAAATTAAATTTTTAACCGTAACGTATATTGCGTCGTAACCCAACATTTAGATATCTCATATAAATATTTTATTAATAATGATTCATCAAAATTGGGGTGGCTTAGTTCGCGAGCATTTTAAGAATCAAATTCCGAGATTTCCAAATATTGGTGATTCTGTAAATGGTAAAGTTGTAGCTTGCGCTCCATTTAGGATATGGCTTGAAAAATTGAAAAAAATCCTTAAGACAATATTACTTATTTAATCAACAATAGAAATGTTGGGTTACGACGCTAATCTAATTTATTCGTTAATAACCACATATTTTTGTGCGTTTAACCCAACCTACATCTACTTAATTTATATTCAAAACCTCATCTTATTAAACCTCACCCTAACCCTCTCCTTCCGCCAGCAGAGGGGAAGGAATTTCATTTTTTTATCGAAAACCAATGTTTAATTCTCCATTCTCTAACTTTGATAAATAATCTTTGATTAATTCCACATACTTACTTTCAACAAGAATAAAATGCGGATATTTATCAATTTGTTTGAATCCCTGTTTCTGTAGTTGGGATTTAAGAATTTTCATTGTGGAAGTTGTTTGATGATGCTGTTGTGCCAATCTAATAATATGGGGAATTGCGTAGGGAGGTAAAAGTTCTTTGAGTTGATTCAAAAATTCATCAAGATTATTTTCAAAGTTGGATTCTACAGGTAAAAGAGATGCCATCCCAACTTTACCCGATGCTCTAGGAATCTCAACTCCATATACTACCGCTTCCCGAATTTTACCAGTTGATAAAATTGCTTCTTCTACTTCCTGACAAGCAACATTTTCCCCTTTCCAACGAAAGGTGTCTCCCATGCGATCGATAAATGTAAAAAAGCCGTCAGCGTCTCTAGATAATAAATCTCCGGAGCGCCACCATAAATCCCCTGGTTGCAATAAATTCTGCCAAATTTTACTTTCATCTAATGAAGAATCGAGATAACCACGATAGCGATCGCCAGGTACTCGTAATAAAGCTTGTCCAATTTCTCCCATTGGAACGGGTTTTCCTTGTGAGTCAACTAAAACTATATTTTTAGCATTGGGATGATTGGGAGGAATAAAACCACAATAACCAGGTTTTCCCGTCCAGTTTGTTAAAGCTGATGCTGGCATTTCTGTAGCACCAAAATGTTCAACAACTCTTTCAATACCAAATCTGTCAATAGTATTTTCCCATAATCCAGATGACAAACCATTGCCAAAAATCACTTTTAGAGGATTATCTTTATCATCCGGCTTTTGAGAACTATTAGCTAAATATCGCCAAAGTTCTCCGATATAAACAACGGAATCACAATTATAATTACGAACATCATCAAGAAAAGCTCGGACAGAAAATTTTTCTCTAACTACAGCACAAGCTCCCGCTTCTACACAGCTAGCAAAAGCAACAGCTAAACCATTTCCATGATATAAAGGCAAAGTTATATAGCAGTTACTTTCTGGTGTCATTTGAGTTCGTAAAGACCAAGCAATTCCCGCTCCAATCATCCGACGATGGCTAAAAAGTGCTGGTTTACTACGTCCACTGGTTCCGCTGGTGAAGATAATTACTACTGCATCTTCCATAGTAATTTGATTGCGATGTTCTGGGGAAATTCGTCCTGACCATTCTGCTGATAAAATTGAATTATGGTCGTAATTTTCTAGCGATGGAATAGGTTTTCCTATATTAATTTCAACTCCACAATCTTTAGCTAAAGTTGATAATTTTTGCTCGGATTCTCTAACATTAAATAATACTGCGGTGATTCCGGCTTTAGCTAATCCCAATACAGTTGCTAAGAGAACAGCACTGTTTACTTGATGAACTCCAATATATTTATGATTTTTATTTAAATTTTTATTTTTATTTTTATTTTTATTTAAATTAATAGCCCAATTAGCAATTTTATCTGCTGCGCGATCGAGTTCTTGATAAGTCCAAGGTTTTGATGCACCGACTTCATAAACAATTGGTTTTTCTGGATGTTTATCTACAGATTGTTCCCAAACATCAGCCCAAGTTTTTCTATTTTGCTCGGCTAATTGTTTAAATATTTGGTTTTCGTAGTCTAAATATTTTTGATATTTTTCGGTGATATTATGATTATTATTTTTCATGATATTTTTTGATTTTAAAACTTATTTATATCTGTCGAACTAAAAACTTTCTGGAATCAACGATTCGGAAGAGCTATAATTAATTTCAACTGATGTATGATTATCTAAACTCATACGACTAGCTTCTAAAATCGCTGTTGTTTGTAATGTTTTTGCAGCAGTTGCGATCGTATTATTAAAATCTTCGGGTTGACCTCCTTTATTAATAGCTGCTACCGCATCAATAAATTTTTCAATACTTTGATAACCATAAGCTCCTTGTCCGGCAAATTTACCGTTAGAAGGCTTATATTTCATAAACAAAGGATTAATACTTCCATATCCTCCCGAAACCGTTGAAGATGAATAACCCCTATGAGCTTGGTCAATTTGTAACTCACCTTGATGTCCCATATAAAAGAAACGCTGTTGAGAATGAACGTCGGATTTAGGAGCAATCCACGAAGCAGTATGAACCGAAATTCCTAAATTCCCACTTTTAACGTTTTCCCATTGAATTGTAGTGGTAATCGTATCTTCGGTATTAATATCAAACTCGTTTTTAGCAACTCCAGTAGCACCCAAAGCAGTTACTTTAATTGGTTTAGCAAAATCGCTAACCATCCAATCCAATAAATCGATGTGATGGGAATTCAAATAATAGTTGATATCAGAAGATTTTCCAGCCCATTTACCAAAAGTGTGCAGTTGAGTGCGAGGTTGACTCATATAGCTATTCATGTAGCTAAAATCACCAAAACTACGAACGCGATCGCGAGCGTCGGAGTACATAGGATCGAACCTTTTATGCATTTCGATTGCAACTAATACATTATGTTGTTTCCCAGCCGCAATTAATTTCTGATGCTCTGCTAAAGTTTTCACCAAAGGTTTAACAACTAAAACGTGCAATCCATGACGAATCGCTGTCATAGCCATTTCAAAATGAGTATCATCGGGAGTCACCACAATTACCGCATCCCCAGGCTTCATTTTTTCAATCGCAGTTTGATAAGCTTGGGGATTATATTCATCATCACCGGGAAAAGTATTTACGTTAATATCTATCGCTTCATATTGCTTGGCAATTTTCTCAGTAAAATGATTGCGAATTCCCGGAAAACTCTTGCCATCACGACCGCATAAAGCAATTTGATTTACCTTACCACGACTTCTCAAATCAAAAAGCACCAGCCCTATAACACCAGCACTTTTATCCGAATCCGCAGCCGCTCCCCGAACAAAACCCGTAACATATTCCCCCGTTCCGATAACTAAAATATCTGTCATTTGATTTTAGATTGATAGTTGATAGTTGATAGTTGATAGTTGATAGTTGATAGTTGCTAATTGGTAATTGGTAATTGATAATTGATAACTGTTCACTGCTCACTGTTCACTGTTAACTGTTAACTGTTCACTGTTAAAACTCTATCGCTATAGGAATTACCAAATCGATTATCTGGATCTAATTGATAGCGTACTTGCTGAAAATCATTCCAGTGAGGATATATTTTTGCTAATTTTTCTGCATCAGGACCAAATCTTTTTGCCCAATGAGGACGACCATCAAATTTAGTCATTATCTTTTCATAATCATTAAAATACTCTCGACAATCAACACGTTTCCCATAGGGCATATAATTAATAATTCCGATATAACAGCTATCTCTTCCTTGACAGGGACTTAACCATATATCATCCCCTTTTACAAAACGTATTTCAATGGGAAGATGCACTTTGTAATCTTTCTTTTGAATCAAATCGCGGATTTCTTCTAAAGCTTGAACGGTATACTCTATCGGAATAGCCCATTCATTTACCTGCTGTTTAAATAAACAATCAAAATTGAATTGACTTAAACTATCACCTCGCGATTGTTTTGGTTTACTAAACATTTGTTGAGCATACCAACGATTAATTCCTGGTATCAAATTTTGATTGAAAGTTGCTATATATAATAAAAATTGAAAAGTATAAAATCCAATTAGCTTTTGTTGATACCAATCCCCCAAACGCTGAAAAATATTCTTTTTATTCTTTTTAACTGTACTCTCCTCGGGTGATTTACGAGTAGCAGTCCACTCCCAAGCCATATCTACATGAGGTAAATACCAAAAACGATAGTGGTCGGATTTCAAAGATTCTGGTAAATTCTCAAATACCGCTGCTAAAGTTTGCGGCTGTTCTTTTACCTCTAAATCAAAACTGGTTGTGACCTTTAATTTATATTCCGTAATTAACCCCAAACTACCCAAATGACATTTAACAGCATTAAAAAACTGAGAATTTTCAGCTTGGGAAACTTTGATAATTTCTCCCTTACCATTTACCAAAGTAATTTCTTCAATAATCGTCGGCATTGTACCATAATCTAAACCAGTTCCATGAGTAGCGGTAGCCATTGCACCGGAAATTGTTTGAGCAGAAATAGAACCTAAATTTGGTAATGCTAATCCATATTTTGCCAAACTTTGACTTAAATCATAAATCGTAACTCCCGCTTCCACTACAACGGTTTGATTTTCATAATCTATATTTTTAATACTATTTAAACCATCAAGACAAACCAATTCCTCATCGCTCATAGCCATATCGCTAGGAGAATGTCCGGAACCAAATACTCGAATTTTGCTTCCCCGTTTTATCGCTTGACAAACAATGTCTTTAACTTCTTCACACGAAACAGGATGATGCACATAATTAGGTATGCATTCATATTCCCCGGACCAATTTATAAAACGCTTTTGATTCATGTTTTAAAGAACCGTAACAATTCCCCGCTGAATATTGGAGTATTTTAATTGTATTTCTGCACGGGATAATTTTGAGGACATTTTCTGTTCGTGGTACTTTTTACGTTTTAAATCCTTCCAATCATTAATCCACTTTAGCTGTGATAAACTCACTAACTTTGCATCAGCTTGATCGGGAGCGAGCTGTTGTAGTAGCGAAATAGTGGTTACTTCTTCCATTCCCCCTGGCACATCTTTAAGAAGTCCGCTGGAAACCCCTAGAAATCCGGTGATATTTAATTTTGATAAATTCCACAAAGCCAAAGTATTCCAAGGTGAAGTCATTCCATCTATCGGTTTTACTCCAGCATCTCCTCCATGACTTAAAATCATCTTTGCTCCCACTACTAATGTATCTGCGGTTAGATGCAAATCTAGTATTTTTACATCTGTCGAATGAACGCAAACTTCTGGACTTTGCAATAGAAGTTTATTCCCACCCAAAGAAGTTGCTTCATAGACGATTGCATTTAGAGGATGAGCAAATCCTTTCCAGGGGTTGACTAGAAGTGAATGTACCCGCTCTCCAAAGCAAGAAACTGTTTGAGTCATTTGGTCGAAAAGGTGTTCGTCAGTCGCTATAACCACATAATCTGCGTACTTCAATACTTGATGACACCAGATTTTTAATTTAGAAAAGTTAGGTATATGGGTACCACAAGCACTATGAATTCTTGTTCCAATAATCAGAGACATGGATTTGAGTGGTATTAAGTTATGTAAATTAATGATTATTTAACATTATAATTTGTATTGCCAAAAACAAACACTCCTGTTCACATTCCATGCCTTAGTGATAGCTGCTTTCAAGCCATTCACTTGGATTATTATTTTTATTCTTAAACATAAAATATTTGCATCAACCCTAAGTCAGATACTATTGATGAGTTTGCTTTATTCTCTATTTCATCGGCTAGAGAAATATTTTTGGTAATTTAAATTAAAATCTTACTATGATTAATACTTCAGATACTTGTCAATTTTTATATGATTGTTTATGGTGTAAGGCTATCATAAATTATCTGACGTATATTTACAGTGAATCTACTAGCCTCAGATTTTATTAGTAAGTTAGGTTAGATGCACGATAAAAGTTTGATTATTAATTCACATCTTGCACTACTGCTAGAAATCCGGTTTCTTGCTGATTAAACCACGAAAGAAACCGCGTTTTCACGAAAAGAACTCGGGTTTGTTAGGCTTGTTGAAATACAGCGGATTTCATCTTCATGAGGTACAGAACATATCGTTATAAGGGAGTAGGGAGTAGGGAGTAGGGAGTAGCGAAAAGTGCGGTCTTGGGGGTTTC
>CAYMZW010000337.1:0-7552 GCA_964395005.1 uncultured Rivularia sp. | reverse complement strand
GTTCTGGAAAAAGTACGCTATTACAAATTATTGCAGGTACATTGACACCGACGACAGGGGATGTATTTGTTAATGGTCGGATTTCAGCTTTATTAGAATTAGGGAGTGGTTTTAATCCCGAATTTACGGGAAGGCAGAATGTGTTTTTTAATGGGCGGATATTGGGTTTAAGTAATGAAGAAATCTCGGCTAAATTTGAGGATATTGCCGCTTTTGCTGAAATAGGTCAATTTATCGATGAGCCAGTAAAGACTTATTCTAGCGGGATGTTTATTCGCTTGGCCTTTTCGGTAGCTATTAATGTTAATCCTGATATTTTGATTGTCGATGAATCCTTGGCTGTAGGAGATGGTGTTTTTGTGCATCGCTGCATGGCAAAGATTAGAGCATTTCAAGATACTGGTGGGACAATTTTATTTGTTTCTCATGATATAGGAAGTGTTTCACGTCTTTGTTCGGAAGCAATTTGGATTAATAAAAGTGTGATTGTTGATGTCGGAAAACCCACTGAAGTCTGTAAACATTATCAAGCATGGGTACACGAAGAAGTTAATAAAAGAAATCAAATAAATCAAATCAATAATTCCGAGCCAAAATATAATATAAAGGAAAATGATATCAATGAAAGTTCAAAAACAGCAGAAATTGATGTAAGTAAAATTACTAAAAAACAAATAAACCTTTTTACAAATCAACCTTACCGAGCTTTTTATGGATATGAAAGATTTGGAACAGGTAGAGCAGAAATCGATTCTATTTTATTACTTGGCGCGGATGAAAAACCACTGCGATTAGCTTATCCAGGAGATGTAATAAAAATAAGGGTCAGTACATTTAGAAATGACTTAATTAGAAAGCCGAATCTTGGTATTGCTTTACTTGATAGATTACGTACAGTTTTAGCTGGATGGAGTACAGAATCAATTGACCAAAACTTTGATATTCAATGGTTAAATCAGTCGTCCATAGGGGCAACTGTTATCGAATTTGAAATAATTTGGCCTAATTTAATAGGTGGAAATTATGCTCTTGATATTGCTTTTGCAGATGGTCCTAATGAAAATAATGAAATGCTCGATTGGATTCAGAATGCAATCATTATCCCATCAGCTACCAATGAAATTGTACATGGATTATTCCAACTATCAGGAACAAAAGTTAGGCTATGTGAGGAGTTAATATGTACGATACAATAAAGATTTTTTTTAAATCTAAGCTAGAAAACGTACTGAAATCCTATATTGAAAAATATATAAAAGATAATTTTGAGCAATGTTTAGCTAATGTTAAATTTAACCAGCATATTAAGGAAGTTATTCTAAAGGAACATATAATTTTTGGTGACTATACAAGATTGAAATTATCACCAACATCTATAGTCAATAATGCACTTTTTAATTTATCTTCAGGAGATATTACAGTAGGAGATTATGTTTTCTTTGGTCACAATGTAAGTTTAATCACTGGGACTCATAATTATAAAAAATTTGGACTAGAGAGAATGGATGATTATCCTACTGAAGGAAACAATATAGTTATAGAAGAAGGTGTATGGATAGCAAGTAATGTTACGGTTCTTGCTCCTTGTAAAATCGGTAAGCATTCTGTGGTAGCAGCAGGTGCAGTAGTAAGAAGCGATGTTCCTAGCTACCACGTTGTTGCTGGTGTACCGGCAACAATTATAAAGGAGATTCAACATTAAGAGGACGTACAAATGGTTCTAAGATTTATACAAGTTTTAGATGCATTAGATTTTGGTGATGCTGTATCTAATCAGGTGATTAAAATTCATCAAATGCTTTTAGAGAAAGGTGAAAAATCAGAAATTTTTTCTAAATATGCAGACCATAGAGTTGAAAAATATAGACAACATATTTTTGATTTTGTGACGAATGAAGATGCTATTATCATACATCATTTTTCCGGATATTCGGAATTAGCAGATGAGATATCTAATCTGCGTGGTTATAAAATTCTTATTTATCACAACATTACTCCACACAGCTTTTTTAAAAGAGGAGCGCAGCTATACGAATTTTGTAAGAAAGGTAGAATTCAGCTTCAGCAAATTATTGGCAGATATAATTTAATTCTGGGAGATTCTATTTTTAATTGTCAAGAAGTAGAAAGTTTAGGTGCTAAAGAAGTTAAGGAGCTTCCTATTATTGTTACAGATTTTTCTCACATACCCGTAGACAAATTATTAGCTAATACTATACGAAGTGATTTTGAAAAAGTTTGGTTATTTGTAGGACGAATAGCTCCAAATAAAAGACAAGATTTATTAATAGATATTTTCGCAAGTTATATTAAATTATATCGAGAAGAAAAACATCATTTATATCTGGTTGGTAAATATTTTGAAGACGATGTTTACTATAAGAATATTTGTTCAAAAATTAATACTTTAGGACTTCAGAACCAAGTTACTCTTGTAGGTAAAGTTGAAGATGCAGAGCTTCCCACTTATTTTAAAGTAGCAGATTTATTCCTTTGCATGAGCGAGCATGAAGGTTTCTGCGTTCCTTTGGTAGAAGCTTTTCATAATAAAGTACCCGTAGTTGCTTATGCCCGAACAGCTGTAGCGGCTACTATGGGTGGAGGAAAGGGAGTTCTCAACACACTTGATATCGAAGCTGCACTCAACCTAATTCATTCGGTATTTACAGACTCATCTTTAAAAACTGAACTAATTAATCACGGTATAAAGCAAACAATTCGTTTCACTCCAGAGACTGTACGACAACAGTTATACTCAATAATAGATGGAATCAAGGCTGTTAATCATGATAAATACCCATTAACTGTCTCAGTTGTTATTTGTACCTACAATCGTAGTGATTATTTGCAGAGATGCCTCAATTACTTAAAAGATCAAGACTACCTGCATTTTGAAGTAATTGTAGTCAATGGACCATCCACAGATGGCACAATAAACATCCTTTCTGCTCGAACTGATATAAAAGTTATTCAAAATTCTAAGCGCAATCTTTCGATATCGCGTAATTTGGGAATCCAGCACGCATCAGGTGATATTGTCGCTTTTATTGACGATGATGCTTTGCCTTACGATAATTGGATTTATGAAATTGTAAAACGTTACAATGAGGTTCCCAAAAATGTCGTTGGTGTAGGGGGAAGAACATTTTTTGCAAACAAGCTTTTCTTCCAATTTGAGGCAGGAATCACGGATTCATTTGGTAATGCTGTACATATTTCAGAATGCGATTTTCGACTGAGTGATTCTTCTTATTATAAATATTTACATGGAACAAACTCCTCTTTTTTAAGAAAAGCTTTGATTGATGTAAAAGGTTTTGATGAGCAGTATGATTATTTTTTAGATGAAACCGATCTTGCTGTGAGATTACAGCAAAAAGATGGCTTAGTTGTTAATGCAAATCAAGCTTATGTAAGACATGAATTCGCACAAAGCCATAATAGGTTAGGAAAGTATAATTTTAATTGGTTTGTTATTGCTAAAAATACTGCTTACTTCGGAATCAAAAATGGAGCAAAAAACTCTTCACTTTATAAAATAATTCTAGTAACTAGTAAAAATATATTTAAAGAACGCTGCTTGTCTTTTTTTAGTGCTTGGCGTAATAAAGAATTATCATTACAAGAAGCAAGTTACTATTCTTATCGTACAATTATTGGAACTTTACGCGGTTATTACGATTCATGCTTTACACGAAAGTTAGGACAAAATTTGGAAAATGCCGATTCTCCTTTTTTGCCTTATTTGGTAGATCCCAACGGTGAGGAAATTATGGAAGAAAATATTGATAATAAAAATAAACTACATATATTAATTATTTCTCAAGAATTTCCTCCTCATTCTTTTGGAGGAATAGGAGCATACAATCAAACTCTGACTAAAGAATTAATGCAGATGGGGCACGACGTTACTGTTATTAGTCGTGGTCCTAATGATTGTACAAATGTGATTGGTCCTCTTACACATATTCAGGTTGCAGCTGTTGAGTATTTTGATTCTATACCTGAATACCCTATACTTTCCAAAAATTTAGCTTGGGCAAGAAAGGCCGCGCAGATAGCGAAAGAAATTCATAAAAAGCATCCTATTAGTGTTATCGAATCTGCACTTTGGGATTTTGAAGCCATTGGTATTTTAATGCTTCGCCCGGAATTTAAGGTTCCGTTGATAGTTCGCTTAGTAACACCACTCCTAGTATCTATCAAAATGAATGGATGGCAGATGAATGATGATTTTAGGATTTGTGCGGAACTAGAAAAAGAGCTTATTGGTGGTGCTGATGCAGTGATTGGTATTAGTAACAGTATTAAAGAAAGCGTAGTAACAACTTACAATATTAATCCCGATCGGCGCTGGCTTGTACAACCACTAGGCGTGCAACCTTGGGCAGCTTATACAAATGTTAGTAATTATGGTGAGCTACCAAAAGATTTGAACCGTGGTCAAATACAAATTCTATTTGTAGGTCGTCTTGAATCCCGTAAAGGAATTAATATTTTCTTGCAAGCTTTGAAAATTGTCATGCCAAAAAACCCAGATATTTTTGTTTGGATTGCTGGTGCTGATATTGAAGGTTGGAAGGAAAAGGCTAGCGATATTCTCAATCAAGATGCTTTGTCTCGCGTACAATTTTTAGGCATGGTAGATGAAGAAAAACGTGAGTTACTTTATGCTAATTGTGATTTTCTTGTATTTCCCTCGCGTTATGAATCTTTTGGGCTTGTTCCTTTAGAAGTAATGGTTCATGGTAAGCCTGTTATTGGTGCGAAAGCTGCATCAATTCCAGAAGTAATTATAGAAGGTGAATGTGGACTATTATTTGAGCCAGATAATTATAAAGATTTGGCACAAAAAATTATCACTTTAGTGGAAGACGGAGATTTGAGGAAACGTTTAGCACAAGGAGCAAAGAAAAGAGTACAAGTTCTTTCAGCAAGAAACATGGCAAAAGCTAGTGTGGAAGTTTATCACTCTTTGCTTAACTCTGAACTTCATATACAAACTCTTAATCATCCGATTATTAAGCGTTTTAAAGATCATCTAATTTCCTCGCAAAAAGTCAGCGATTGTGATGTTTCTCAAAACTCAACTTCTTCTAATATTAAATCAAATGAACTACAATCAACTTCACCAGTAAATACAAGTTTTGATGTAAACCCAAACTGGGATGTAACAAAACCAACTATAATCAGTTGGAAATTTTTAAATAAAATAATTAATCGCTATATTGTACCTAAAGCTGTAAAGTTTATTCAATCCGTGCTATTCGACTCGATGCAAAAACAGACTTATTTTAATAACTTAGTTATTTCTAGAAATCAAGTTTTAGAAAAAGAGGTTGTTCAATTAAGAAAGTTGATATCAAATAAATTTTCTGAAGTAGAACAGGAATTTGTTGCGTCTAAAGAAAATATTGAAAAATATACAAAAACTCAGATAACTAAATATAAGCAGGAACTTGAAATGATTGAGAAGCAAAATATTGAATTGCTAGCAACATATTTCAAAACCGAACTATCCAAAATTAAAGAAAGTAATGAAATAAAAAATCAACAATTATTTAATGGCTTCGTTGATATTAAAAATATGCTATCTGAATTACAGAACCTTACTCTGATTGAAAACGAGATAAGTAGAAGCGAGTTTTCTTTTAGACTAAATACTCAAACAAAACTTGAAACTAAAATAATTAATAAAGAAAAAGTTGATGCATCTTTAAACAATTTACGGTTGAACCTTGGTTGCGGACATATCATCATGCCAGATTATATTAATGTAGACCAAAGAGAAATGCCAGATGTAGATGTTATCTCAAATATTAATGATTTACCATTTTCAGAAGGAAGTGTCTCTGAAATATTTAGCTCCCATGTAATTGAACATTTCTCTGATTTTGAAATTAGAAAACATATATTGCCTTATTGGTACAAATTATTAAATGAAAGCGGCAAAATAGTAATTATTTGCCCCGACGCTGAATCGATGATTTCGGAATATATTAAAGGAAATTATTCCTGGGATAACTTAAGAAAAGTGACTTATGGTGGTCAAGATTATGGAGGAAATTACCATTACAATATGTTTACCCCAGAGTCTTTACGTCAAATACTTCTAGACACTGGATTTAATAATGTGAATATTATTGAAACTAAGCGCGTTAATGGTCTATGTTATGAAATGGAAATTCATGGTTTTAAATAATGTATATATTTATTTATGTTTTCATGAAATTCCATAGGTAAAAATATTCGGTTTACTATCAGTAAATGTAAAAAATAGGTATTTATTATGAATGAAAAAAGTATGGTGATTAAAAAACTTAATGAAGTACCTTATTGGTTCCAAAAATTTGAAGTAGCTCCTGGCATTTTTACTCCTGGTGCAAATGATATTGCATATGTATGTGACCAGTTGCAATTACCTAAAGATTTAACAGGGATTTCAGTGCTTGATGTTGGTGCATATGATGGGGGAATTAGCTTTGAATGTGAGCGTAGAGGAGCATCTCGGGTTGTAGCCTATGACCTTCCAGAACCCACCCAAACTGGATTTAATGTTGCCAAGGAAATACTAAATTCAAAAGTTGAGTATGTGCAGGGTAGTGTATACAAACTTGACCCGAACAAAATAGGAACTTTTGATATTGTTATATTTGCTGGTGTTCTTTATCATCTCAGATATCCATTACTTGCCTGTGATTGCTTAAGATTAGTAACTAAACAGTTATGCTTAGTAGAAACTCAGGTGATTGATAATTGCTTTGTTACAGCTGATGGTACAGTGTCTCTTTCCCAAGTATCGCCTCAGTATGTATCTTTGCCTATCTGTCAATTTTATGAAAATGGAGAATTAGGTAACGATACTTCAAATTGGTTTTCTCCAAATATTGCTGCTGTTCTTGCTTGGTTCCGATCTTCAGGATTTGACATCAATCATTTAAGTAGCTGGGGAGGACGTGCAGCCTTTCAAGCCAAAGTTTCACAAGGGCTACCCCCTTATCAACAAAGTATTTCCTATGAAGGTTTAGTTTCTGGCAATTCAGAGCTTTCTGTTTTATAGAAGAGTCAAAATTCATAAAGATATAGCTTTGTAAGTAAGTCGGCATTAAAAAATCAAGGTATGTCCGTAGTGAGTAGAACGAAGTCACTTAGCAATTCCAAGGGCTTTATTTATGCCGACTTACTTATTTGTGTTAGTCACTTTCTATAGATTTACGACTTGTAAATACAATGATATTTAATTTTTATTGATAAAAACAATACAAAGATGCAAGGCCAGTAATCATTAAGAAATACAAAACTAAATAGGTTGATATCTATCAGGAAATAATTAATAAAAGAGGTAATCGGTTGATATCTGGCGATTTAATTCATCTAAACAATCAACAACATCCAGTAATTAGTAATACCGTGCTTAAAAGCTTACTACATAAATAGTAAAGTAATTTATTTTAAGAGAATATTTGAATCAATTGTAATATACTTATCGCGATGACTAAAAAAGCCCTCATCACCGGATTAACAGGACAAGACGGTTCGTACCTCGCGGAAC
>CAYMZW010000336.1:0-7573 GCA_964395005.1 uncultured Rivularia sp. | reverse complement strand
CGCAGACGCTACGTTGATTTTACCAGCAGAAATTTACAGCAGCTAAAAAATGTTGCACCAGAAGAAATTGACTTGAGTAAATTAAAGAATATAGGAGCTTATGACGCGGGATTATTGCGCTCTGCTGCTAATGCTCCAATTCAAGGTTCTAGTGCCGATATTATCAAAATTGCTTCGATAAAAATACACGAACTTTTGCAAAACTATCAAGCCAGATTATTATTACAAGTTCACGATGAATTAATTTTTGAAGTTCCTCCTCAAGAGTTGGAAGAATTGCAAATCCAAATTAAATCGGTGATGGAAAATGCTTTAGAATTAAGCGTTCCTTTATTGGTGGAAGCAAAAGCAGGTGATAATTGGATGGAAGCGAAATAATATGAGTTATGAGTTAGGAGTTAGGAGTTAGGAGTTAAGAGTTAGGAGTGAGGTTCGTAGTAAGCGATTTATCGCTCGTATTTAGGGAAGACAGCCCTTACTACGAACTTTTTGTTTCGTTTAAAAATCTTCATCTACAAAAAATTCGGTATCATCTTCATATCGTCGAGAAGCGGTTTTTCGGGAATTAGATGTAGTTAATAAAGGTTGTAGTGCGCTTGCAGCGATGATTCCGACTGCCACACAAAAACTCAGTAGTAAACCGACTGGAATTTGAATTGATTCAAATGTAATAAATCTTAACGATACTGGGGTGGCATTTTGCACTGAAATGATGGCGATCGCCATTATCCACAAGGCTACAATTATTGATAAAAGTAGGTTTACAGTTGTTTTCATTTTTTATAAACAATACACAGCACTTGTGGATGTATGAGGTTTCTGATTGAATAATCCGGTGCTTTATTTTTTTATATTACAGCAGAATTGAGGATTCAATATGCAAGCTGTGTTTAGATAGCTTTGCCTTTTTGAGTTGGTAACAGCATCTCTAACTGCTAGCTAGTCAATCTAAACTTTTATAGCTTTTTAGTTAAACTTACTTTAATTGCAGTCATTATAGATAAAAGCTAATTTGATTAAATATTTAGTATTTTAGTAAACAAAAAGCTCTTTAACATCCAAATCTATATCAAGAGTTAAAATATAATTTCCGAGTGCTTTACCTTTAACTGGACGCTATAAATTTTAATTAAATTGAGCGGGGTGTAAGAGAGTTTAATATAGTCCGGTTTTGGACAATCGGTTGGTATTTGAGATCAAAATCATACGAAAACGTCCAAATTTTGCCTGTAGTTAATACTTAAACCTTGCATTTTTATTACCGCTGCTATTGTAATGTCAAGCCCTATAAGACTTTTCGCCAGCTATAATCTGTGGAGTTTAATTGCCCCGGCTTCAGGGCAACAACGCTGGCACTGTCAAATGAAACGGGGATTTATTAAAGCGCGGCAAGATGAACCAAAAGTCAAAGCTTTATTAAGAGCGAAAGTTACGCCGTCACAGCGTATAGGTTTGCTGGCACAAAAGGGTGTTTACGAGTTTCATCACAACAGACATCTTCTTAATTCTGTTGATGGTGTAGACAAAGTTGCAAGGCTTTTAAAGCTAGGAAATTTAGCCGATGAAATTCAAGAGCGAGTGCGACAAATTCTCAAAAAATATCACGATGCGCCTTTACTTTTGAACAAACGCATCATGTTACTAACTCGCGGGGATGAAGGTTTTCCCAAACCGATTTTCATTGAAAGAGAACAGTATCATTTTCGTTTGTATGCAGCTATGGACTGCGTTTTAAACGAATCTGATAGTACATTACATATTATAGATTTTAAAACTGGTAAATCTCCTTTTGACCGCCGACAAGCGTTAGTTTATTTACTAGCTGCACGTTATCTGTATCCGAAATATCAGGCGATCGCCTCATTTTATAATTTAGAAATGGGTAAGAAGTCTCACGTAATTACTGTTAGTAGTAGCGAATTAAAATTGATTGAATATCATCTGAGCTATATTGCCAAAAAACATCAAAAAGATTTACAACAATATCGTCAAAATACAAACAATTTTAGCAATATATTCCCTGCTAATCCCGGTTATCACTGTCGTTTTTGTCCGTTTCAATCTATTTGTGAATTTTCGGTTGATCAAGATGGGGAATAGAGCATTGAAGATTGAGCATTGGGAATTAATAAACCCGGTTTTTTGAAGAAACAGGGTTTCTCTATATTAAAGAAATTAAATACATTTAAAAATTTATTCTTCCTTCACTCAACAGCTTGTATCCAACTGCAATCGATCCAAAACTAACGAAGAAATTCCATAAATTAGTTGGTTTTAAAATAACTCCTCCACTTAAGAAAACCAGCACTATGCCAATAGCAAGTAAAATCCAGCCGAAGTTGCCCGTTTGTCTGCGAAAGAATACTAGCGATAAGACACTACCTAGAATTGCTAAAACAGAACCAACTGCTGGCAAGCTTTTGTAAAAATATTGAGAATAAGTACTTGTAAATATAATATTTTGACCTAAATAATAAATGCCGATTAACAGTAAAATTAACCCGGTAACTTTAATTAACAGTCTAATCATTTAATTTAATTTTTAATTTTTGTGATTATTTTTATTTTATTTTACTGTTGCAAATAATCACCTGCTAGTTTGTACGGAAAACCAATTACTAATTATCAATTATCAATTACCTATTCTCTATTCCCTATTCCCCATTCCCTAAATTTATTTATAATAAGATAAATCAATATTGCCGAAATGAATGCTCAGAGCAATATTCAATTCTTCTAATGATTCTATTAACCAATCAATATTGCCAGCGTTTGCTGATTCATAATGATTGAATAAAATTGCAAAGCGTTTGGCTAAGTAAGGTTTGGATTTTCGGCAAATTAAAAGAATTTTTAATAATAATCCGATGGAGCGAGTTGAACCTTGATTGGTAATTAAATCGATAAAAGTAAAATGCTGCGGTGATGAAGAACTTTCGACTATTAAAAAGTTTAGTAACTGCGTACAAGTTCTAACTACTAAAAAATCATTTACTTGTTGATAATCTGCTTGCGGTAAAGTGTTTTGCAACTGAGTATACAAACGCTGATGAAATTGATGTTTTCCATATTCCCAGTCAATTCCAGATATAAGGTATTCGTATAAATCGTCTTTATAAGCACGCAAACTAGTTGCTTGACTGCTGTAATGTAAAAAGTTGTACGCTAAATCTCTATAGCTGCTTTCACCTTCGGCTTTACCAACAAAACTTTTTAAGGCAAAATTTACTTGAGTCTCACTCAATAATGTAGGATTATTTACAGGTTGTATAATTCTATTTTTTCTTGATTCTGAAGTGTTTGTGGCTATTTGAGAAAGTCTTACTTGATAAGTAACATATTGAGATAAATCAATTTCAAATTTCTTTTGCACCTGCGCTTGAATTTGTTTTACTATCCACTGATGCTCAATAGTTGAATCTTCACTGAGCAAACATTGTTCGTGTAAGTAAGGATATCGGCGAATTAAACTGACTAAAGACTGATTTTTATTATCTGCTAAGGAATTAGTGTTTTTATTTATAACTTGGGCAAGACGCTGTAATGTAAGGTACTGCTCGCTTTTAAGAAAACCTTGTACTAATTCATGTAAGCGTCTGATCGATTTGTTACGAGAAGTAATAATTCTTTTTCTCGAAGAAGGATTATTAAAAGTAGAAATTAATTGATATATAGCATAATGATTTTGAGGCTGCATATACCAACGATTAATTAAAATGTGACAGCAGCGGTTAAGAAAAAAATAAAATTCTTTTTGAGATTTTTTTGATGCTATAATCTCATCTAATGCAGATAAAATTTCTCTTTCAGGGTAGTTTGTACCTTCGATAAACAAATTCCGAAAGCATTCAATTGTCTCCAATGGTGATTGCAGCTGCACCAAATTAAACAGATGTTGATATATCTGTTGTTGCGGAGAATCATGTTTGTAGAGATTAGGGTTGACAGAAAGAGTCACGTTTTTATTACCGTTTCCTATAAATTCAGCAATATCAGCAAGTGCTTCGATATTTTAAAATAATTTTTACCGATTGTTTGACAATATTCAAGGTAAGTTTATATATAGAATATGGCTACCAAGAATGTTTTTGCGTTTCATAATACCAAGCACTAAGCATTAATTTTTGGCTGAGACAACTGCACCCGAATCAGATTAAATACTTTTAAATAAATTATTCTCTCTTCACATTATTTCCTTATCCGACTAAATAAGCGTGAGCAATAATACTGATTTATATATAGATTAAAAATAATTTTTGATACATTGATAAACATTTGATTCTCTTGCTTTAAATTACAAAAAAAGCTGATTATTGGAGTCAAGAAATGATGAAGCTTGTAATGGAATTTTTAAATTTTTTGTAAGTGAAGTTGGAAAGAGGAGATGGGGAGATGAGGAGAGGGGGAGACAAGGTGACAAGGCGACAAGGAGATATTAAAACTCTCAATTCCTAACTCTCAATTCCTAACTCTTAATTCCTAAATCCTAACTCTTAATTCCTAACTCCTGACTCCTAACTCCGGCGTTGTGGAGACGTAGCATTGCTACGTCTCTACAGTTACTACTTTCCAAAGGGTGGTAATTCTTCGAGAATAGTGAACCGAATGTGATTGATTGCTAATTCGCCAATAGAAACTTGTTCTTTTTCGATGCGTTTTCCTTCGGAGCTTAATGTTTCAAAGGAAATACCTTTACCGATTTCTACATGAAACCAGCTTAAGCCCATGAAATAACGTGTGGGATGGGGACCGTCACGCCCGACATCATCGGGGTTGGATTCCATCGGCAGCCAACCAAAGCCGGGAATGTAAAATTCTAGCCAAACGTGGTTGTAGTCTGGCTGTAAGGGAACGCCTTGTTGTTCTGCATAGGGAGGACATTTGTAGCGTCCTACTGTACGGCAAGCGATACCGTTCAAACGACACAGTGCTAATAATAAGCCTACGTATTCACCGCATGAACCAGTACCCCGTTCTAAAACAATATCTGGGGTATCGATGTGGGGTTTAATGCTATAAGACAATTTATCGTAAACGTAGTTGCGAATGTTATACATTTTTCGCAACAAATTGGTTTCGTTACCTACTGCTTCAATAGCTGCTTCGCGAACAATGTTGCTATCCATTGCTAAGTCGTCATCATCTACTAAGTAACGACTGATAAATTCTGTTGGTAATGGAGAAGCGTTCTCAACGTCGCGTGGAGTAAGACGATATTTGATAGAGCGCACTTCTAAAATAGCTTTCCAACCTAGCAGATGACGTTCTCCAGGAGCTAAAGTATCAAATTTAAAAAGGGCTACTCGTTGTCCGCCAATGATTTCTTCGGTGAAAGGCAAACCAACTGGTTCAACCTTTATTACCTTTTGACGTTCGGTTTCTGAAGGTAAAGCAATGCGCCATTCTAAATTATGTAAATATACTTGCTCTAAAGGGTCTATTTGCTCTACGTAAGACATCTCCAGCAAATAACCGTTAGAAACAGCGCTGCGTTTTTCCCGGTTGAAATGGTAATTTAGGGGATGAACAAAAGCGCGATCGCGATAGGTTAGTTCGTGGTTTGGCTCTGCGTTGGGATTATCTCGGATGTAAGGTTCTTCGGATGAGTAGGAGACGTAAAGACTTTGCTTATTGCTTGCATCGGTATGTACTGCTATTCCTGTAGGAGATTCAAATGGAGTAAGTACGCTGAATTGAATTTCACCTGTGCCTCTATCGAGGAAGTAAACTGATTGCTCTACGGTATCGCAAACTAAAAGGGTTTCTTCAGTAACAGCTAAATTTTCCACTCCCACACCAGGAGCATAAAATCTGGCAATTTCTTTACCAGTATTACGGTTAAAGACAATAATTTTACCCAGCTTTTCGCAACTAACGTAAACGGTGGAATCCCAAACAGCTATACCGTCAGCGCGATAAGGTAAAGTCGCAAAATGCTCTAAGCCCAAAGAATCTAAGCTACATGAATAAACGCTCGAATCTCGCGTTATCCATAAGGTATCTTCCCACAGCGCCAGACCCGTAACATCCATAAATTCTTGCGTTTGATGGGAATTTATGATTTTTGTATTGTCATTTGAAGGATCAATTTGCAGTAGATGCCCAAGTCTTGGATCGACAGCAATCAATGTATCTTGTTTAAATGCGATGCCGTATAAAGAAGCAACAGCAAACGGTCTAATAGTCCTTTGCCCAATCATCTGGCTAACTGTCAAAGCGGGGAGTACACTTGTCATATTACGGTAAATCGCTCAAAGGTTTTGCAGGTACTACATTAATTGCGATATTTACTCATTGGCAAGAGGGAGAACAAGTTAGGAGTCATGAGTTAGGAGTTAGGAGTTAGGAGTTAGGAGTTATTTTTCTATGCCCAATCCCCAATTACCAATTACCAATTACCAATGCGAGGCGGCCCTGCGGCCCCATGCCCAATTACCCAATTCCCTTCTTTGTTTGCTCAACTATATAATCAACTACGTCTTCTAACTTGCCCGCACGTTTATAAACTTGCCGTTGACGTGATGCACCAGTTCCTTCGTGCATAATTTGTTCCGCAATTGTGGAAACTTCATCCCAGTCACCATATTCTTCTAAGGATGGACGTAGGAAAGTTAGAAATTTTTTAATTAATTGTTGGGCTGGTACGGCGCTTTCTTGCTCTACATCCAATAATTCGGCATCTAAACCGTAGCGTGCAGCTCTCCAGTGAGCGGCGCGAATCAGTTCGTGACGGGGTTTTGGGTAAGATTCATCATTTTTCGCCTTTTGGTAACAAGTATGAGCTAAAGCACGGGTTAATCCAGCTATCATTACCGCTTCATCTACGGTCATACAAACATCTACCATGCGAAACTCTACCGTTGGGTACTTGACACAAAGCCGTGCATCCCAGTAAATCTTAGTTTCTTCTTCTACGCTTTTACTTTTAACTAAAGATTCAACAACTTTCTTATAATCATCTAACGATTCAAAGATTAACGGCGGTCCTGATATTGGCCATCTACCAAAAATTTCTGTACGATAGCTGGAGTATCCCGTATCGGTGCCCATCCAAAAAGGAGAAGAAGACGAGAGCGCCAACATTGGAGCCAGCCAAACTCGCGCTCGGTTCATTACTTGAACGGCTAAATCGCGATCGCTAATTCCTACATGAACATGACAGCCAAAAATTACTTGTTCTTTTCCTAGCTGCTGATATTCTTCGATCAAATTTTGATAACGTTCTTTCGGAGTCACATCCTGTTCCTTCCATGTGGAAAACGGATGGGTTCCCGAAGCAGCTATGCGATCGCCATCTTTGGCAGCAGCATCAATTACACCTTTTCGTAAGCGCGTTAATTCTCTACGCACATCAGTTAAAGTTTGACAAACAGGAGTATCTATTTCAATTTGTGAAAGTTGAACTTCAGGATGCACTTTTTCGCCAATTTGTTTTTTAGCAAAAGGTAAAATTTGCTGTACCCGTGAAGTCAGTTTGCGCGTTTCGGGATTAACAATTTGATATTCTTCTTCCACTCCAATAGTGAAATCTTCTGTTTGTGGTGCCATAGTTCAATGCAGAAATTGTTATCTA
>CAYMZW010000335.1:0-7632 GCA_964395005.1 uncultured Rivularia sp. | reverse complement strand
CTATCCGTTTGGAAATGCCGTACCGCACCACGAATGTATTAAGAAAATTATGATTTGAATAACGCAGGCGGTTGGAAACCGCGCCTACACAGGCAAAACCCACCTCCGTGGGTTCAGGCGATTAAAGGTTATTTATACGTTCAAGAAAAGCATGGTAAAACTAACCGTCGTTGCGGGGTTCTAAGTTGGCTTCAAAGTCGTCTAAAACTAGTAAAAAAGGATTATCCCCGGTTTCTTGCAAGAAATTAAAAACTCTTTTCAACCGAAATTTTAATTCTTCATTTGGATTTTGCAGCGTTTCTCGCAAGGTTTGATTATCTAATTTCTCCGTCAACCGATTTACTAAACTTGCTTCGTCAATTCCTCCCACCCAAACAACTCGCTGAAAATTAGTTAACCTGTCACACAATCTTGCAGCTAAACTACTTTTACCACTACCTCCCATTCCATGAATTAAAACCCCAATTCTTCCACCAATTTCCTCTCCTTGATAAGGGGAGGTTAGGAGGGGTAAAGTTAAACTTCTCAAACAACTTTGTAACTGCCGTCTTCTACCAACAAAACTTTCTCTAGTTGGCACCTTCACCTTACCAGCAGCATCTAAAAATTCGGCATTAAACGAACGAGGTGATGCTGGTTTTCTTCCCCTAGTGCGTAAAGATGTCACCAAATTTCCCGGTAAACTATCCCTGACATAAAGCCGCAATAAATGCCAATCTCGGGCATTATTCTTAATTAAAGCTTGATAAGTCAACGCCAAACTTTCGCTTAATAACTTTCTTGAAGATAAAGCTTGATATAAACTCTGTGCAGCAGCGGTTGCATCGCTATCTAAAACCTTTTGCCCCCAACCCAAAACCGAAGTAGCACCTTTATTAAGTAAAGATTCCGCCATCGAAGGCAGCAAGATTCCCTTGGGCACTGATAGCTAAAACAACTGCTTTTCTTTGCTGCTTATCCAATAACTGTTGAAAAAATCTGTCATTTCCATCCAGCCAGTTAAACAACTTCTTTCCCGTTTCCACATAGTCTGCTGGTAAAGAAATATAGTAATCTTGTTCCGACAATTGAATTAAATCCGCAATTTCAGTTAGAGCAAGAGAGCGACTTTGATAGATATTGGGATTATCTCCAAAGTAGCGTAATTCTACGTAATTATTCTGATTCGGATTTACCTGAAGGTAGAAATGCAGGATTTGCATAAATCTGGATAATTGGGGATGTTAATTATTAACACCAGTGCTGGTAAGTATTGTTCCGGATATTTTCGTTAACTAAGTTAGAAACTTAACTAAATAGGTGAAAGCTAGCTGTGCGGGATTTTGCGAGAAAGATAAGTGCCACAAACCCGGTTTTTCCAAATAACCAGTGCTATAGCAATATTTATTTATCTTACTTCTTGCACTATTTTCAATAACTGAAGGCAGAGCCTTCAAAACCTTGCTCCCAGGTTGAACCTGGGAGCCAGAGACTCTTTCTCTGGCTCTTGTTGCGAGTAGTGCTGTTCGGTCAGATTTATACAATTCGATGTATTGACAAAAATAACCATTAAAAAAAATTATGGATATCTCTGCAACCATTAAAGCTAGTAATTATACTTAAAATTTATTCAGGAACAATTATGTGAATATACTCAGTCAACAGTTCAAAGTTTTTCAGGAACAGATACTATGCTTTTAAACACATACAGTTTAATGTACTTATTCTCATTATTCTTTTTAACGATGTTTGCCGTTCAGTTTTTTGCCCGCTGAACTGACTTTATATCTGAGTTTTGAGAAAAATTCCGACTTGTGTTGATGCCGATTGGGCAACAGCATTTAACGAAATTACTTCCATGTATAAAATTCATAGGTATTGGTTTTATACATGGAGGAAAAAAAGCTACTGCAATAATGTAAAATTAGCTGCTCAATATTTTATTGATTTGTTCTGCTGTCGCACCTTCAAGAATTAACCTTTCGCCATTCTTACCAACAATCAATACCTTAGCGATTTTTTTGCCAGACTTGTGCTGCTTGTATTCGAGATACCACTTGCGAATTTGTTCGGCATTACGCCATAGTACCCCCAACAATTCCAACTATGGTGGCAATAGTAGTTGCAACTCCTTCTCTTTCGGTTTGTGCGGGTGTGGTATAGTCTCCCGATATTCCAGAAATTGATAAAAGTTCCTCAGTTGCGGAAACTGCATCTTCACCCTCGATCGCTATTTGGATATCTGCCATTACCAGTTACCAGTTATCAGTTATCAATTGAAATTTTACACCTCATCACCCATCCCCAATGCCCCATCCCCCATCCCCAATTCCCATTTCTTCCTAAAAGTGGTGGTAGCTTCTTCAAAATTTGTGTAAGACTATGAAGTTACCTCACTTTATTATTCGAGGGGTGAAAAAAATGGCGATCGCCACGATAAATCCTGCTACTGGGGAAACTCTAAAGTCTTTTGAGTCTTTGAGTGATGGGGATGTGAAGAATGCTATTTCTAAGGCGCATAAAGCTTTCGAGGATTACCGCAAGACTAGTTTTGAGCAGCGCTCTGAGTGGATGCACAAGGCTGCTGATATTTTGGAGCAAGATAAGGGCAAATTTGCAGAGTTGATGACTTTGGAAATGGGTAAGCCTTATAAAAGTGCTGTTGCTGAAGTAGAAAAGTGCGCTAAGGTATGTCGCTATTATGCGGATAAGGCTGAGGAATTTCTTGCTGATGTTTACGTAGAAACCGATGCAAATAAAAGTTATGTTGCATACCATCCTTTAGGGATAATTTTAGCGGTGATGCCGTGGAATTTTCCTTTTTGGCAGGTGTTTCGCTTTGTTGCTCCGACGCTGATGGCTGGTAATGTCGGTTTGCTCAAACACGCTTCTAACGTGCCTCAGTGCGCTTTAGCTATTGAAAATATTATTCACAGAGCGGGTTTTCCCCAAGGTGTTTTTCAAAGTTTATTGATAGGTTCGGACAAGGTAGCAAATATAATTGCTGACGAACGAGTTAAAGCTGCTACCTTAACCGGAAGCGAAGGAGCGGGAGCATCTTTAGCAGAGAAAGCTGGCAAGAATCTCAAAAAAACGGTATTGGAATTGGGAGGAAGCGATCCGTTTATCGTGTTGGCAAGTGCTGACATAGAAGCCGCAGCCGTGACGGGCACTAAAGCAAGAATGTTGAACAACGGGCAATCTTGTATAGCAGCCAAACGGTTTATCGTTGAAGAAGCTGTTGCAGACAAATTTGAAAAATTGCTCTTAGAACAGTTTCAGTCATTGAAAATCGGCGAACCTATGCAGATGGATACTGATATAGGTCCCTTAGCTACTCACGATATTCTCAAAGAATTAGACGAACAAGTGCAAAAGTCTGTTAGCAGCGGAGCCAAAGTATTGATGGGAGGGAAGCCTTTATTAAATATGAAAGGAAACTTTTACCCACCAACAATTCTTACCAATATTTCTCCCGATTCTGCCACCGCTAAAGAAGAATTTTTTGGCCCGGTAGCAATGCTATTCCGAGTTAAGAATATTGATGAAGCGATAACAATTGCTAATAATACACCCTTCGGTTTGGGTGCAAGTGCTTGGACAAATGACACCGCACAGCAACAGCGCTTAATCTCCGAAATCGAGGCAGGAGCAGTATTTATCAACGGTTTAGTCAAATCCGATCCCAGAATGCCCTTTGGTGGAACCAAACTTTCCGGTTATGGAAGAGAATTAAGCATTCAAGGCATACATGAGTTTGTCAATGTTAAAACTGTGTGGGTTAAATAAATTGGTTAGTTGTTAGTTGTTAGTTGTTAGTTGTTGATTGGTAGCTTTCAATAAAATATTAACTCCTAACTCCTAACTCCTAACTCCTAACTCCTAACTACTTAAAACTTGGGGAATCAAAATGGATACAGCAGAATTGCTAGTTAAATGCTTGGAAAATGAAGGGGTGGAATATGTATTTGGACTCCCCGGTGAAGAGAATTTACACGTTTTGGAGGCTTTAAAAAAATCTCCGATTCAGTTTATTACTACCCGTCACGAACAAGGTGCGGCTTTTATGGCGGATGTCTACGGACGTTTGACGGGGAAAGCTGGGGTGTGTTTATCTACACTTGGCCCTGGTGCAACTAATTTAATGACTGGGGTTGCAGATGCTAACCTCGATGGTGCGCCATTAGTAGCAATTACCGGACAAGTGGGAACCGATAGAATGCATATCGAATCCCATCAATATTTAGATTTGGTAGCAATGTTTGCTCCCGTAACTAAGTGGAACAAGCAGATTGTTAGACCGAGTATTACGCCAGAAATTGTCCGCAAAGCTTTTAAAAGAGCGCAAAGAGAAAAACCAGGTGCGGTACATATTGATTTACCAGAAAATATTGCTGCAATGCCAGTAGAAGGCAAGCCTTTAGGTAAAGATAATGTAGAAAAAAGTTTTGCTTCTTTCTCTACAATAAGGGCTGCTGCTGCGGCAATTTCTCAAGCTACAAATCCAATAATTTTAGTTGGTAATGGAGCAATTCGTGCTAAAGCCAGCGATGCTGTAACTCAATTTGCTACCGAGTTAAATGTTCCGGTTGCCAATACTTTTATGGGTAAAGGGATCATTCCTTATACTCATCCTTTGGCTTTATGGACTGTAGGATTACAGCAACGAGATTTTAGTATTTGTGGTTTTGATAATACCGATTTAGTAATTGCAATTGGCTACGATTTAATTGAATTTTCGCCGAAAAAATGGAATCCCAAGGGAGAAATTCCGATTATTCATATTGGTTCAAAGTTAGCAGAAATAGATAGTAGCTACATTCCAGAAGTGGAAGTAGTTGGTGATATAACTGATTCCTTAAACGAGATTTTGAAGGTAGCAAATCGACGTGATAAAGCTGCACCTTATGCGATTAAACTAAGAGAAAATATCCGTGCGGATTACGAGCGTTATGCCTCGGATAACGGATTTCCCATGAAACCGCAAAAGTTAATTTACGACTTACGGCAGGTGATGGGGCCAGAAGATATTGTAATATCTGATGTCGGCGCACATAAAATGTGGATTGCCCGTCACTATCACTGTCATAGCCCAAATACCTGTCTTATTTCCAATGGTTTTGCAGCGATGGGAATTGCAATTCCGGGAGCATTAGCAGCAAAATTAGTTCATCCCAAACGTAAAGTTGTTGCCGTAAGCGGTGACGGTGGTTTTATGATGAATTGTCAGGAATTAGAAACAGCATTGCGAGTTGGTACGCCATTTGTAACCTTGATTTTCAACGACGGTGGTTATGGTTTAATCGAGTGGAAACAGGAAAATCAATTTGGTGAAGGAAAAGCATCTTTTATCAAATTTGGTAATCCCGACTTCGTTAAATTTGCCGAAAGCATGGGATTAAAAGGATATCGAGTTGAAGCAGCAACCGATTTTGTTCCCATTCTCAAAGAAGCATTAGCGCAAGATGTTCCCGCCGTAATTGATTGTCGTGTAGATTATCGCGAAAATATGCAGTTTACCAAAAAAGCCGGGGAATTGAATTGTGCGGTGTAGGTTTTACAGTTAACAGTTATCAGTTATCAGTTAACACTTGAGAAATTGATCGCCGTTTGCTGTTTGCCAATTAATAATTTAATATTTCACCGCAAATAATGTAGAGACGTAGCACTGCTACGTCTCCCAAATTATCTGAAATTAACTTTGCTGTTAATCCTTTCATTTCACCTTGATTACAGGAGTTAAATTTTCAGGAATTCCAGCCATTGCGATAGTATTACATCCGAGTTTATAAGCAAAATCAATCGATTTTCCGGCAGCTAAAGCCTTGTAAAAACCTACTGTAAATTCAATCGATGCTTTATCTCCGATGGCTTTATTCATGCCAATTGTGTAGGGGATATGTTGCGAAATTGCAGTTGCTTGCACCTCAGAATAACAAGCATTGAGAATCACGCATTCTATATTTTTGTTGTTTTGATTATTATTTTGATTTTTTTGACTAAATAGCTCGAATAATTCCGCTATTGCTGCTGTAGAAACATACTGTAATCTTCCAGTTTCATCTTCGAGAGCTAAACCATTATCACCACCACCATGACCGCAAAAATGCACAATTTGCGGGTTAAAATTTAACAAAGCTTGGCTCACATCTCGAACTCGTACAGCCCAACGTACTTGTAAATTAAAACCTTTGCCATTGCTTGCTCTTTGCAAACCAGCATCAATTTCTCGTACTTCTTCATCTAATCGTAAAGGTGAAGTAGTTTTGGGATTAGCAGCTAATATTAAAATTGTTTTGACATCAATTATCCGTGGAATCAGTGTAATCCATTTAATCAGTGTTCGGAGTTAGGAGTAATTTTATGTTGGGTTGAAGGGAGTGTAAGCGGAGCAGTCTCTTCGAGTAACCCGACACCTGCGTTGGGTTGCGCTTCGCTTAACCCAACCTACGAATCTATTCCCAATTCCCAATCCCCAATTCCCAATCCCCAATTACCCCAAATGTATTTATTCACTCTTGAAAAACCTTTATGGATAGTTTTCTAATAAAGCAGTGAAAAAATATTTTTAAATCCAATGGATGAAAAGCGTCTCCAAATATATTTGAGTATCGTCAATCAGCTATTAACGAATGCTGGCAGCGAAGAAGAAATAGCTTTAGATACCGAACCCGAATATGTTGATGCAGGGTTGGTACAAACGATGATAGAGGTAGCACAAGGGTTTTCTGAAGAAGGTAAAGAGGATAGTGCGGAATTATTGTTAACTGTTGCAACCCAGTTAGCTGAAGCTTTGGGATTATCACTGTCAGATTTTAGTGCAGACAATGAAGGTGAATTATTAATACAAGCTTTGTTAATAACCGAAGAAAGCGAAGGTAATCCAGAAGCTGTATATCCTTTACTAATGAAGAATATAGAATTACTCGACGAGCAATTTGCCGAAGTATTTAAAAGCTGGAGTATGGATGCAATATCCCAATCAACTTCCGAAGAAGCAGAAGATATCGCTTCAACTGTTGGTATTTTTACCAGCTTGATTCAGGAATTCCCTCTAGGCAAGCGCAGGAATAACCTAGAAATCGCGATCGCAGGTTATGAAGTAATTTTTCACGTATTTAATTCGTCCAATTATCCCGAACAATGGGCGGCTACTCAATATAATTTAGGCAATGCTTACACCGATAGAATTAGCGGACAAAAATCCGAAAATATCGAAAAAGCAATTTCTTGCTATCAAGCTGGATTACAAGTTCATTCCCGCGAAACATATCCTTATGAATGGGCAATGATTCACAATAATTTGGGTACTGCTTACAGCAACAGAGTCAAAGCAAATAAAGCAGACAATCTTGACAAAGCTATTTACCATTATCAAGCAGCATTACAAGTTCATACCCCCGAAGCATATCCCGATGAATGGCAAATTGCTCAAAATAACTTAGCAGCAGTCTATCAGCAAAGAGAAAGTTGATAGTTGTTAGTTGATAGTTGTTAGCTGATAGTTGATAGTTGATAGTTGTTAGTTGTTAGCTGTTAATATTTTGTTACTGTTAACTGCTCACTGCTAACTGCTCACTGTTAACTGCTCACTGTTAACTGCTCACTGCTAACTGCTCACTGTTAACTGCTCACTGTTAACTGCTCACTGTT
>CAYMZW010000334.1:0-7638 GCA_964395005.1 uncultured Rivularia sp. | reverse complement strand
CGGACTTACCCCATATTTAGAAAATAGGGGCTTGCGTCCTACGATTTCCGGTCAATCAGGTATTTGGGGATATACTCAACCAAACAAAAATAGTCCGAAATTAGTAGCAACACTACCGTCAACAACAATTATGAAGCTCAATGCGTGCAATGGGAAATGGGTCAAAATTGAATACAGAAATAGAAAAGCTTGGCTTGCACCACAGGATTACTGTCCGACTCTAATTACCAGATGTAGCTGAGTGAATTGCAAATCAGATGCTTAAGGAACAAGCTTCTCAAAAATAGGAAAAAAGCACAATCTTTAATCTCAACGATAAAATCCTCTTTAACTGATACCAATTAAGGTACTTTGATAAGGAGGATTTAGATATATCAAATTAAACAAGCCTGGAATAAGATGAATAATAATTTAACAAACCAATCTCAAAGCGATAAAAAATTTTCATTACTGACATACTTACTGATAGTATTTGCAATTTCTTGGCCTTTTCAAGCATTTATATTTTTCTTCCCTGAAGCGCTTTGGGCTTCCAAAATGCTTTTGGTTTCTATGATTATGGTAACAGTTGGCACCTTTATTGCAGGTAAGTATGTATTTCAAGATACATTTAGAGATGCGGGATGGAATTGGGGAAAACCCAAGTATTATTTAATAGCATTTGCTCTTCCAATTATTGTTTGGGTATTTCCAAAATTTATAACAATATTATTGGGTATAGAAACATTGCCAGAAAGCTTTAATATATTTAATGCAATCACATTATTTTTACAATCATTTACCATTACATTAATTCCTGCTTTTGGAGAAGAATTTGGATGGAGAGGTTATTTATTACCTCGTTTACTTTTGAAGCATTCCATCAAAAAAGCACTCATCATACAGGCGTTTATCTGGTGGGGATGGCATTTACCAGTTTTGATATTTGCAGGTATTAATACTCCAATAGTTAAGGAAAATATTATTCTTTCAATAATAATTATTTTAGCAATAAGTATAGTACCTTCAATGATGCACGCAGTCATATTTTCTTATTTTTGGTCTACCTCTTCAAGTTTGCTTGTCGCAACGATTTACCATGCAGCTTTTGATGAGGTAAGAGATACTGTTGAAAATACTGTAAGTCTTGGTTCTTTGGCTCAACTTTGGCAAATGTTATTGTTAACTGTTATAGGAGCAATATTGCTTTGGAAGGGTAAATGGAAAAAGTTGGAAAACAGAAAAAATGCTATTGCGAAACCTGTACATTACTCGCATTCTTAACAGTCATTATCTTTCATTTAAAATAGGACTTACGCAAAAGTGACGTAATTGCGTCACCTTGGGATTGCTTCCCTACACTCCGTTTCGGTCGCAATGACAATTTTGCTTTGCGTAAGTCCTGTAAAATTGACATTTCAATCATCTATAAAAATTGCCTTAGTGTGAAGCGTATCCATGTACTCTCGGATTTTAACGATTTTCCCGTTATCAAACTCAAACAGGTAGTGGTACAGGTTGTTATACACCTTACCATTAGTTAACTGCTCTGTATAGGAACAGCTTCTATTGACATATCTTTTAAAAGACCAACATCATAATGTGCTATGAAAATCTCGGGATGTGCTGACTGAAATACGACAACTTTTATCGAGCGATCTCTTTCTAATTGTTCTGCCAAATTGTTTAGGTCATCAAGCATCGCCGTGTCTTGGATGTTAACGGGTGGGTTATCAAAAGTTACCCAAGCTTGTGCATCTTTAACTTCTAGCTTAAAAGTTTTAAATTCTGTTGTTTTCATTTGTCTGTGACTTGATTGTTTTTTTGATAATTGTTGAAGCTTTCTAAGAAAAAATTAATTCCATTCAGCTAGAGCAATTTTGCCAATAGCTCTACCCTTTTCGAGACGTTGATGAACATCCCGTAGATTTTTAGCATTGATAGGTTTAACTACATCATTGCAAGTTGAAACAATTACACCATTTTCAATTAATTTACTTAACTCCCCCAGCAGCTTACTTTGCTCTGCCATATCTTCCGTTTGATACATCGAGCGCGTAAACATAAATTCCCACACTAAACCCGCACTTTTACTTTTTAAAGTATCCATATTTAGGGGATGTTCGTTTTCTACAATGGAACAAATCTTGCCCTGGGGCTTAATTGCTTTAGTCATGGCTTGCCAGTGACCATCGGTATGGCTCAAGCACAGAATATAATCAACATTTTTGTAACCAATTTTCTCGATTTCTTCTGCTAGATCGTTTCGGTGATTGATTACTTCATCCGCACCAAGTTTTTTACACCAGTCAGTAGTTTCATCACGAGAAGCCGTAGCAATGACATTGAGTTTAGCTAGTTTCGCTAGTTGAATGGCAATAGAACCAACTCCCCCCGCACCATTAACAATTAAAATCGATTTACCCGCATCTGCACCATTGCGATCAATATTTAGTCTTTCAAATAAAGCTTCCCAGGCAGTGATACTGGTAAGGGGAAAAGCTGCTGCATTAGCAAAATCTAAATTCTGGGGTTTGCGTCCAACAATTCTAAAATCTACTAAATGAAATTCGCTGTTGCTACCAGTACGAGTAACATCTCCTGCATAATAAACCTCGTCTCCAGGTTGAAAACCTGTTACTTCTTCGCCAACTTCTACCACTACACCAGCTGCATCCCAACCAAGAATTTTGGGTTCGGATTCTACTTTATCTTGAGGTGCGCGGATTTTAGTATCTACTGGATTAACAGAAATAGCTTTAACTTCTACCAGCAAATCTTTGCCTTTGGCTGTGGGTTTGGGGATTTCCACATCTAGCAGACTATTTTCGTTTTCTATGGGTAAATATTGCTTTAAACCTACTGCTTTCATGGATTTTACCTCCAAATTTTAAATCTTAAATAGCTAAACTTTGTTAAACACAAAATAATTTTGTTTGCCCTAAACCACTTTTAGGGTTAGTGGAACTAACTATCTTTCAAATAGGCAACCTGACGCAATCTCAAGTTAAGTATCTCCAAAAAAACTAATGCGATATATCAAACATCTGCGGTTAATAGCAAATTCCTGCTGATAGATATTTGATATGTGGATATTAGGTTTAGTTCAATTGTTCTACTTCAATTAAAATATCAATTATGCAAGCCTATGATGTAGTCTTTAAAACTTACTCAACTCATCGCGATACTTTTTTGGCGTTGAACCGATATGTTCTTTAAATACTCTACCCATATGACTTTGATGAGTAAAACCACAGTCCGAGGAAATTTCGGCAATAGGTAACTTTGTGTTTTTTAATAGCTGTTTTACTTTATCAATTCGTTGCCGAGTAATATACTGATGGGGTGTTAAACCCGTAGACTTTTTAAACTGGCGAGAGAAGTGATATTCACTGATGCCCACTACCTGAGAAAGCTGACTGACTCTCAGATTGACATCTAAATAAGCGTGAATGTAATCGGTCGCCTGTTGAAGCCGATATGGTGTTAAACCACCCTCGTATGCTTGAGGTTTGGGTTGTTTGGTAGCATAATTTCTGAGCAAGTGTATCAGCAAAGTATTAGTAAGATGGTCGAGATACAGACTGTTACTGTTACCACCAGGATCGCTTTCAAGTACTTGTTTGATTGCCATCCCGATACCACTAATTAGATAATCTGGTTCGGGTTTGGCAAAGGTAGGTATCAGTTCAATTTTGTTTGAGCCGATTAATTCGGCAGCAGCCATAGCTAGTACATCGGATTGAATCGAGAAAATAGCAAATTCTAATGGTGCTTTCCAAAAAGTCCAGTGTTCGACTTGAGCAGGAATTATACTTACCGAACCAACGTTATTGATTTCCTGTTGATCAACACCATCTAACTCACGCTCTTGGATTGTCTTGCTAATCGCCAAACAAATAATATGATGCTCATTGATGTGGATAGGTGTTTCGCAAGCATTGTAATGATAATAGTCAAACTTTGTTCCTTTCAATGCCAAGTCTTGAGTAGAAAGCAGAGGCTCATGAGACAGAAGTTGCGATCGCGACTGAGAATCAAAGTGGTTGACTATAAGCGGTTTATTTTTATTCATAACGTGAGTTGCTGAAAGTAACAGCAAATTCGGTTAATCTACCCTACGTTTAGTCTATAACAGTTATTCAGTCCTGGGTAGACGTGAGCTAAATCCTATTCTCAAAGCCAAAGTGACCCCTAGTTAGGAGAGCTTGATGTCCAATAAATGACTCAGTAGACACTTAGCAATATTGTTTACAAAACGTCTTCTCACTAAATAGAGATTTTCGATTAATATGTATTAAAAAAGCAAGACCATAAACGGGCGCGGCTACTTCTTGGACTGCGCCTGAATAATATCGAACTTACCATCCGTGCGTACATAGATAATGCTTTCGTCTTTCGCATTAGACGAGACTTGATGCACCGACTTTCCCTTCGAGCCGAAATAACTACCCGGCACCAAGGTCTTAACCTCAGTCTCATTCGACACTTGGTACTGAGGTTGACCCTGGATCACTACAGCGTGGAACGTCGAGCCGTTGCTACGTATATTTCCAGTAAATCCAGCCGGTAGCTTGACAAGGGTTCCGTTCATCTGACCGTCCTGCGGGCTGCCCCAAAGAAAGGCTACCTTTGCTGCATTTTTAGAAGCTGGCATTCCTTCACTATCGACCCAAACAATGTTCGATGCGTCCACGTTAATCGGCTTGTCTTCGCTTTGAAACGCCTTCTCAGGAGGAAGGACGAGATACGGTCCGCTGTCGATTTCTATGTACGCCAGGTTTTTGCTGCCCTCGGCTGCGGTAATATGTACACCTCCGGCTGGCTGAGTCCAGAAAGAACCCTTCGGCAGCCACATCTTTTCCGCATTCGGGTCATCGTTGTGAACGGTGCCGCTAATAGCGACTCCTCGGTAGGTAATATTGTGAATATGAGGTGGCGACGAGAAGCCGTCCACAAACTGAACGAGGAAGCCTGACGCACCGGAGTCAGTGCGATCGCCCCAAAGCTTACCAGCCCTCGGGCTATTGTCGCCGCGAGCGGGGTTGAGCGGTCCCCATTCGACTTCAGACATCAAGACAACCTGGGAGGTTGATTCGGCTTCGGGTTTGGGAGTGATGCTGTCGGATGCAATCTGCGAGCCAGTACAGGCGGCGATTAGGACGCTTATAAGTGCTAGTGCTAGAAACTTTCTCATATTAAGTATTCTATGTTGATTGCTAAATATATAAGTTAAACCTAATGCTTTCATAGATTTTCCCCCCGAAGAACAGTTTATTTATAAAAATTCAATCTATTTATAAAAAATCAATGTTTTGATTATTTCTGCTATTTGATGCAATTACAATAGCTAAAAAAGCAAAACAAAAATCTCATATTTATTTGCTACTAAGAACAAAGTTGCATTTATAGCTTTTGAATTGACATTTAATAAGTCGCAAAAATAAGGTATTTGTTAGCATTTAATTATTTTTCTGCTATTACTAGCATTTCATAATCTTCAGTTGATAATTTATCGGTTCGACTAAAAGCACCAAGTTTGGCACCAAAAATATCTACAGTTTGAAAATTTATTGTTTTTAATAGCCAAGTTATTTCGGATGGAACATAATACCTTTCATTGCATTTCAATTCTTTTTTATTTCCAAAATCATCTTCAATATATATCGTATTACTATCTCGAAAAGTCATTAAGTCGAACGAATGATTGCCGTAAGTAGCATCTCCGAATTTTGCTTCTGAATTGAGGAATTCTTTGACGGAATGAAACAGAGGAAACAAACCGTTTAAAGTCGTAAAAATTAATTTACCTTTTGGTTTTAAAGCATTAGCAGCATTCTGCAAAATTTGGAAATTCATTTGGTCGGTTTCCATTAAAGAAAATCCTCCTTCACATAGCATAATTACCAAATCAAATTTATCTGAATAAGTAAATTTTCTTGCGTCATGTTTTTCAAAAATAATTTGTAGATTTTGTTCGGCTGCTCTTTGTTTTGCCCGTTGCAACATAGATTCCGATAAATCAATCCCGACAACAGTATACCCTCTTTTGGCTAATTCAATAGAATGTCTGCCAGTACCACAACCTATATCAAGAATTTTTATTTGCTTGTTATATTCGATTTCTTTTTCAATAAAATCGCATTCTCCAATAGTTCCTTGAGCGAAACTTTCGTTTTCGTATTTAGTCGCATAATTTTCAAATAATTCTTCATACCACTGTTTCATAGCTCTGTTTTAAAAGTAGTGAGTAATTAACTGATAACTGTTAACTGTTCCACAACGGTAAAGTTACAGTAAAAGTGCTACCAATTCCTTCCTGACTTTGAAGTGCAATTTCACCACTGTGTGCTTCTACACATTTTTTGACAATTGATAATCCTAATCCAGTTCCAGCAATTTTACCAACATTAGAAGCGCGATGAAATGGTTCAAAAAGATGCTTTTGTTCTTGTATAGGAATTCCTATTCCTGAATCTTGAATGCGTAAAATAACTGCTGATTCTTGATAAATCAAATCAAAAACAACTTGGCTATTTGCTAGAGAATACTTTACAGCATTCCCTAGTAAATTAGTTAAAATATGTTGCAGTAATTTTTCATCACCTAAGATATCAATACTATCACCTTGAACGTTAAAAACTATCTCGATATTTTTTTGAGTAGCGGTTAACTGTATTTCTTTAACTATTGCATTACAAAAAGCCACCAAATCAATGCTAATAAGTTCGCAATACAGTTTACCCGAATCCGCTTTACCTATAAATGAAGCTTCATCTAACAGCGAAGACATATTCTTGATAGCCGAACGAATCATTTGGTAGTGAGCAACTTTATTATCTGGATTTAATTTATCATCGCTATTTTTCAATAATCCTGCTGCAAGTAAAATAGCATTTAAAGGATTGCGGATATCGTGAGATAATATAGAGACAAATTCTGATTTAAACTGAACTGCTTCTTTAGCCTCAACTAACTCTGCCGTTCTTTGTTCAACTCGGTTTTCTAAAGATTCATTAAGAGCGCGTAATCTTTCTAAGTATTGTTTGCGTTCGATAGCATAACGTAGAGAACGTGTTAACAATTGTGCATTTATCTGTCGTTTAACAAGATAATCTTGCGCTCCTTTACGGACTGCTTCTATAGCTAACTGCTCGTCATTAGTATTAGTTAAAACTACAATCGGCAAACAAGGAGCGCGAGTCATTAAAGGTTTAAGAGATTCTAACCCCTGACTATCCGGTAAAGTTAAATCCAGCAAAATTACATCGTAGAAACAAAGTTCAGAAACATTTTCACTTATTGCATCAAGTGCTTCACTTAACCTTTTGACATGAACAAGATTAAACTCTTTGAAAGAACCATCCTTCAAAAATTCTTGTAACAATCTAGCTTCTGCTAAATTATCCTCTATTAACAAGATGTTTATCGAGTCTGCTGTCATTATTAGTTGTTAGTTGTTAGTAGTTAGTTGTTAGGTGTTAGTTGTTAGTTATTAGTTGTTAGTTATTAGTTGTTAGTTGTTAGTTGGTAATTGGTAACTGGTAACTGGTAACTGGTAACTGGTAACTGGTAACTGTTCACTGCTCACTGCTCACTGTTCGCTGTCTTCCGGTGGTAAAGTTACTGTTTCTAGCCAAAAGTCTTCAATTCTCTTAA
>CAYMZW010000333.1:0-7669 GCA_964395005.1 uncultured Rivularia sp. | reverse complement strand
CTCCTAACTCCTAACTCCTAACTCCTAACTCCTAACTCCTAACTCCTAACTATTTAATCCAAAATCTAAAATCTAAAATAAAAAATGCCCCAGAGTTTTCTCTAGGGCTTAACCAGGGTGCATCTACCAATCAATATTTCTATATATAGGGGTTGAATCCGGAAAGATACCGTGATATTTCCCAAAAAAGTTTGAAGGAGTTGGCATTAGCTGTTGTTTTTATGCGTAAAAATACTACTGCTTTGAGTCAAGAAAATTCTATTCAGAAATTAAAACCAGCGGTTTATATTGTGGGTGCTGGTCCTGGCGACCCAGATTTATTAACCATTAGAGCGCAAAAGCTTCTGGAACAAACCGATGTAGTTTTATTTGCAGACTCTTTAGTCCCTCAAGAAATCTTAGAATTTTGTGGGGAAGATGCCCAAATCATTCGCACGGCTTCCAAAACCTTGGAAGAAATTGTGCCGATGATGGTTGATATTGTCAGAAATGATAAATCGGTTGTGCGTTTGCATTCGGGAGATCCAAGTCTTTATAGCGCCATCCACGAACAAATGCAGCAACTTGCACAAGCCGAGATTCCTTTTGAAGTAATTCCCGGCATCAGCGCTTTCCAAGCCGCCGCCGCAAAATTAAATGTCGAGCTTACGGTACCGGGTTTAGTGCAAACCATTATACTTACTCGTATCAGCGGACGCACGCAAGTACCGCCAAAAGAAGAATTAGCTTCACTCGCAGCACACCAAGCTAGTCTCTGCCTGTATTTAAGCGCTCGTCATGTAGAAGATTCTCAAGCGAAACTGCTCGAACATTATCCACCCGAAACCCCCGTAGCAATATGCTTTCGCGTCGGTTGGCACGATGAAAAAATTATTGTAGTCCCCCTTAACGAGATAGCAGAATGCACCCACAAAGAAAAACTGATTCGCACCACACTTTATATAATTAGCCCCGCCCTCGGTGAAGCATCAGCGCGATCGCGATTGTATCACCCAGAGCATTCGCATTTGTTTCGTCCGAAGTGATGGGGGATGGGGAGATGGGGAGATAGGGAGATGGGGGGACAAGGAGAGAAAAATACTAACTCATAACTCCTAACTCCTAATTCCTAACTCATAACTCATAACTCCTAACTATTCCCATGCTCTATGCCCAATTCCCACTCTTCGATAAACTGAAAAGTAGAGAAAAAGTAGGTAAATAAACTTATGTTGGATGAACAAGCTAAAAAAACGATGCTGCGGAAGATTCCTCACGGTTTATATATTTGTGGGGTTAAGGATGGTGAAGAAGTTAATGGTTTTACTGCTAGCTGGTTAATGCAGGCTTCGTTTAAGCCACCTTTGGTTGTAAATTGTGTCAAAGGTGATTCTATATCCCATCAAATGATTGAAAAGAGTGGGGTATTTGCTATCAGTTTCTTAGAAGACGGACAAAAAGATATGGCAGAAAAATTCTTTAAACCCATGCGCCGCGTTGGTAATAAATTTGAAGATATCGAATTTTCCCTTGGTGAAGAAACTGGATGTCCGATTATCACTGATTCTTTGGGATATATCGAATGTCAAGTTGTTGGCAAGGTTGATAAAGGCGATCATACCGTTTACGTCGGCGAAGTTATCGCTGCTGGAATTCACCGCGAAGGCAAACAAATTCTCCTCGAATCAACTGGCTGGAATTATGGCGGGTAAATACAGTTAGGAGTTAGGAGTTAGGAGTTAAGAGTTAGGAGTGAGGAATTAAGAGTGATGATGCGTTGCGCTGTCGCGACAACACATCCTACGACTGTTCACTGTTCCCTGATAACTGTTCACTGATATTATGCCTTTAATTAAAGTTCAAAGTTCTATACCGACTCCCGAAAAAGCTGAAGTTGAGGGAATGCTGAAAACTTTGTCGTCTAAGTTAGCTAAGCATGTTGGGAAGCCGGAGTCTTATGTAATGACGGCTTTTGAAGGGGAAGTTCCGATGACTTTCGGTGGTAGTACTGACCCGGTTTGTTATATAGAAATCAAGAATATCGGTACAATGAAGCCCGAACAAACAAAGTCTATGAGTCAAGATTTCTGCCAAGAAATTAATCAAGCCCTTGGTGTACCTGCAAATCGCATTTATATCGAATTTGCCGATGCCAAAGGTGCTATGTGGGGTTGGAACGGTAGTACATTTGGTTGATTTTTTACACCAAATATACACTAAATATGTAGAGACGCGCATAGTATCGCGTCTTTAATTCAACCCCAAATTTTCATCCAATCCCAGCATAATATTCAAATTCTGTACTGCCGCACCGGAAGCACCTTTTCCTAAATTATCCAATCGCGCTACTAGTAAAGCTTCTTTTGTTTGATCGTTCGCAAACACAAATAGTTGTACTAAATTAGTATTATTCACTGCTTGAGTATCCAAAAATTTACCATTGCGTAAAGAATTTTCATCGTTTAAGGGCGCGACAGAAACGTATTTTTCGTTTTGATAATATTCTTCGAGCGTTTTATGAATCAATTCACCGTTGAGTTTGTTTTTAAGTTGATTTTGCAGTGAATGTAAAGGTAAAGGAATCTGCACCAACATTCCTTTTTCAAAATTACCTACAGCAGGAACAAACAACGGTGGAGATTGTAAACCCGAATGATGATGCATTTCCTTGACGTGTTTGTGTCCGAAAGTTAAACCGTAAATTCCGTAAGCATAATCGTTGGCTTGTTCCCCAGAAACGCTTTGATATTCTTCCATCAGTTTTCTTCCTCCCCCTGAATACCCGGAAATAGCGTTAATAGTCGCGGGAAAATCTTTGGGGATAATACCAGATGCAATTAAAGGACGTATGCAGGCTAAAAATCCTGTAGGGTAGCATCCGGGGTTGCTGACTCGTTTGGCGTTTTTAATCTCTTCTCGACGCTTTTCTTCTAATTCGGGAAAGCCATATACCCAACCACTGGCAACGCGATGAGCCGAACTCGCATCCAGGATTTTTACATCCGGGTTAGTAACAAAACTTACGGCTTCTCGGGCTGCATCGTCGGGTAAGCAAAGAATCGCAACGTCAGCGGAGTTGATGAAGTGCGATCGCGCTTGAGCATCTTTACGTTTTTCTGGGGGTATGCTGATAATTTCAATATCATCGCGCTGATTTAAACGCGAGTGAATTTGCAATCCTGTGGTACCTTCTGCGCCATCAATAAAAACTGTTTTGTTACCCATAATTCCATACCTTTCCTGAAAAACTCGGAGATGCTTTTATATTTTCTCACCAAAGTTGTGCAATTTCCAATATTAGTTATTAGTGCAATTGGTTAGGTTAGCTCTGAAATTAAATGTACTTATTGTTTCATTCGTTTTATTTCAAAGCCCCACTTTTTAAGGGGGGTTGGGGGGATCTCAATGTCTGGAACACGATATTTCCCGTTGTCGCTACGTAAGTCCTGATATAAACGTATTTAAGCACAAGTTTTTTATCAATTGATATAGCTAAACTGCCTAAGCTTTATATTGAAATTAAAGGGTTGAAAATTGTTTTTTTTGAAAATTAATGAATGATTTATTACACTTAAAATTTAGAGTAATTTATCGAACTGTATATTATTTATCAGTTTTAAAAAATCATCTATTTTGTTTGGATTTTATGAAAACTACTAGAACATTTACATCAAAAATACAAGTGCTTTAGGGTTGACCAATTTAACTCATAAAAAATTCAAAGAACATAATTTCTGCATTTAATAAAAAGTAATTTACTATTTTAGTTTTTACTCAGATATCGAAATCCTTGTATCTCCAAGCTTTGAAAACAATAAAATAATCGGATATTTGTGATTTTGAAAAATATCAGCGAACATTTTATATTCATATTTTTTATATTCAGAGAATAATAAGAAATCGCGATCTACTATGTAAATGGTTTCTTTGAAACCCAGGTAGAACTAAGCGAGGAAATATAAAAATGGCTGATGAAAACACGATAGATTTACTTGCCCAGAATGATACTATATCTACTCCCCAGGTAGATACATCAAAGGAAAGAGGATCTGATTCAAGCCAAGCGCAATCCGTTCTGATCAACAGTTCCATTAACAACGGTAGTTTTGAAGGTTCTTTTTTTGAAGGTGGTACTTTCCAAAATTGGCGGACTATTGGTGATACCAGCATCGAGACAGAAGACATCGGAATTTCTGCTACCGATGGAGAGTTCCAAGCTTTAATTACTAATGGTTTTAGCAATGCGGGTGGTTCGGTTGAAGAATCTGATTTATCTGAATTTCTAGACTTACCATCAGGCTCTCTCGATATTCTGCTTGATGGAGATGCGACAGAAGGTTCGGGAATCAAACAAACATTTAACGCTCAAGCTGGCGATATCTTAGAGTTTGACTTTTCCTTTCTTACCAATGAAGGAACCCCATCTGAAATTTTCAACGATTCAGCTTTTTTCTCTGTTGGTGGGTTTACTCAACAATTAGCTGATACATCCGAAAATTTTTCTAATGATTCTGTAGAGAGATTTACTCAAGCTACAGACACTGAATCTAGAAAAATCTTAATTCAGCAAGCTGGAACTTATGAGTTAGGTTTTGGAGTTGTAGATTTAACTGATACTGTTGTCGATTCTGGAATATTGATTGACGATGTAAAGCTTACCTCAACAGGTATAGGTGCTTTCTCTACAGAATCTTTGACAATCGAAGGTGCTGAGAATACAATTAGCCCTGACGTTGACTTCGTTCTAGGTGCTAATGGTTTTGAACCTACTAACGATTCTGTGAATCTCAGGCAATAATAATTAATTCCACGAAAAGCAACGAACAGCTTTTATCGCACTTCTTAATAGTTTTTGAGTTTCAAGAAACCTGGTTTTTTCTGCAAAACCGGGTTTCTTCGCGTTACCGATTAAGTGTAGTTTAAACAACATATTTTCCACATTTGATTTCTTAAATACTGTACTGAAAATTGAATTTACAGTGGAAATGGTAATATAAGATTAAATTTACGCTCAGTTATTTTACTTAACACGTTTTTGTAACAATTACTGGAATAATATATTAATTTGTACTACCGATTCTTTTCCACGTTCATTAAAGATGAAATTAACGAATCGCAGGCTGTTTCTGATTATTGGTTTAGTTGTACTTGTAGTTTTTGGCTTCGGCGGCTATCAACTGGGACGCTTTTTCTTACGCGAACCTACAGCAAACACCGTGGCAAACAAAATACCTCAAGAAGATAATAAAGTAAAAACAAGTTTGGGTAACTTCTCCGAACTTGAAGGTACACCTTATTTAATGGCACCAGTTAATTCTCAACTAGATTATCGTCAAGATTCTTCTGGAAAAAAACCATCAACTATCCGCAACTATTTATTTGTCAATGTTAACGATAAATCAATACAGCAATTAGTGCCTAAAAATGACTTTTTGTTTGTCAATGCTCAAAAAGTAGTTTTAGAAAGGCGTGACGATCAAATTGTTAGGGGAATATGGTATGAAGTGATTAAAGCTGATAGCAATAACGATAAAATTATAGATAATAAAGATAAAAAAACTATTGCGGTTTCTGATGTTTCGGGAAGCGATTATACGGAAGTTATTGATGAAGTGGATAGATTCTTAGGTTCGCATCAAAAGAATTCAACGACTGTATTAGTGTTTTACGAACTTGATGGTAGAGAATATATCGGCGAAATTGATATTCGCGAGCGTGTATTAGTTGAAAAGGTGGTGATGCCTGCGATTCGGTAATAGGGAATGGGGAATAGGGAATAATATTTTTATTTTCAACGAAATACATAGTTTTGCAGGGTTGCTCCTTAATCCCTTTTCCCGGTTCCCTCCACCGAATGCATTTCATTATTAGGATTAAAGTAATCGTAAATTTCCTGTGCCAAACGCGGCCCGATTCCGGAAACTTCGGCTATTTGCGCGGGTGTTGCTAACCGAATGTAATCTATGGAACGAAAATGCGCTAATAGCTGTTGTTGCCGATTGTGTCCTAAACCTGGTATTTCGTCTAAGCGCGATCGCCTTAATTTTGCAGTGCGTTGTTGACGGTGGAAGGTGACTGCGAAACGGTGGGCTTCGTCGCGCAAACGCCGCAGCAACTGCACTCCTGGCTCTTCGGCTTCTGTTTTCAAAGGTATGGATTCCCCAGGTACAAATATTTCTTCCCGTCGTTTGGCTAAACTGACAACTCGCACGTCTTCTAATAATTCCATTTCTCGCAAAACTGCAACAACAGAAGATAATTGTCCTTTTCCGCCGTCTATCATTACTAAGTCGGGAAAATCGGGATTGCCTATTCTTTGTAATTTCGGATCTTCTATATATTTGCGAAAGCGTCTGCCGATAACTTCAGCCAGAGAAGCAAAGTCATCTGAATGACCGATTTGAATCTCAGGATTTTTAATTTTATAGTGCCGATAGTGTTGTTTTGCAGGTAAACCATCGATAAACACTACTTGGGAAGCGACTGCATTTGAACCTTGAATATGAGAAATATCGTAACCCTCGATACGATGCGGTAACTCTGGTAAATCGACTATCGCCGCTAAATCTTGCAGCGCTTGAGTATTGCGATCGCTAAGTTTTTGCATTCTTTGCAATTCATAGTTAGCGTTTCGCTCTACCATTTCAATTAATTCTGCTTTGAGTTGGCGCACTGGATTAACAATGGTGACTTTTTTCCCCCTACGCTGACTTAATGCTTCCGCCAAAATTTCTGCATCCGGTAAATCGTGCTGAACTATAATTTCTGTAGGGATTTCTACTGAATCAGCAGTTTGATAATGTTCTTCTAATACCCGTTGCAAAATATTTCCGAATCCAGCTTGTGCATCAGCTATAAATGCTAGCCTTCCTACCAACTGTCCGGCGCGAATCTGGAATAGTTGAATGCAAGCGTGTTTGTCGTCTGCGGCTAAAGCTATGGCATCGCGAGAAATAGTATCATCAGGTAAAGATACTTTTTGGTCGGCATTTAACGATTTCAATCCGGCGATTTGATCTCTTCTCCGCGCCGCTGTTTCAAAGTTTAATTCTTCAGATGCTTGATGCATCTGTTGAGTGAGTGTATCAATTAATTCAGAAGTTCGACCTTGAAACACCATTGCCACTTTATGCACAACTTTGCGGTATTCTTCGGGTGTAACTAATTGCTGACAAACACCCGGACATCTTCCCAAATCATAGTTTAAACAAGGTCTGTCCTTAAATAAAGGTTGCGGGCGCTGTCGTAAGGGAAATATTCGCTTACACAAATGTAATATTCCTCGTAACAACCGAGAATCAGTGTAAGGCCCATAATATTTGTCTTTTTCTTTACCAAGTCTGCGTTTGCGAGTGATGAAAATTCTCGGATATGTTTCAGACCAAGTTATACAAACGTAAGGATACTTTTTATCATCCTTGAGCAGTACATTAAAATATGGCTGATGCTGCTTAATTAAATTTGCTTCTAAAGCTAACGCTTCGGCTTCAGTATCGGTGACAATAAATTCGATATCCGTCACCAGTCTTACCATCATTGCAATGCGATCGGTAAGTTTTTGCGACTCTCGGAAATAAGAACGAACCCGCGATCGCAATTTTCGCGATTTACCTATATACACGATACGATCGGTTGCATCCCGCATCAAATAAACCCCCGGCTCTGGGGGAATCTCTTTTAAACGATTTTC
>CAYMZW010000332.1:0-7700 GCA_964395005.1 uncultured Rivularia sp. | reverse complement strand
TAAGCCAGAACACCTATTTGTTATTTGCTCACTTTATTTCCTGCGAAGCACGGGAAGGGAGCCTTAAAAAAATAATGCAAATTATCGATAATTCAAGTTCGACAAAGTTACAATTTCCCAATTTACAATTACCACCTTTACCAATGAAGCGTCCTTTGCTGATGATTGGGCATGGTACAAGAAATGCCCAAGGAAAGCAGGCTTTGTTGGATTTTGCCAGCGCTTATCAAGCTTTAGATAATTCTCGTCCGGTTTTACCTTGTTTTTTGGAACTAACCGAGCCGACAATTCAAGAAGGTGTGGACGAATGCATCAAAAACGGTTACACCGAACTTTCAGCATTGCCAATTTTATTGTTTGCCGCAAGACACAACAAATTTGATATCACCAACGAATTAGATCGGGCTAGGGTTAAATATCCCGAACTAAAATTTCATTACGGCAGACATTTCGGAATTACACCCACATTTATCGAAATGTGGCGCAATCGTTTAGCTGAATTAGACAAACCCGAACATAATCCCCAACAAATTTCGCGTCAAGATACCGTACTTTTGTTTGTTGGTAGAGGCTCAAGCGATCCAGATGCCAACGGCGACGTATGTAAATTAGCTCGAATTATTTGGGAAGGTAGCGGTTATTCCACCGTTGAAACCTGCTTTATCGGCATCACCCATCCTCGATTAGAAGAAGGTTTTCAACGCGCTCGTTTATATCAACCGAAGCGCATAATTGTTTTACCATACTTCTTATTTATGGGCACTTTAGTGAAAAAAATCTTTGATATCACAGCCCAACAGCAAGAGCAGCATCCAGATATATCTATCACCGCTTTACCAGAAATTGGTTTGCAGCCAGAATTATTAACAGTGCTGCGAGAGCGAGAAATAGAAACGCAACTCGGCGAAGTGAAGATGAATTGTGAAATGTGTAAATTCCGCACTGCCGCAGTATCCGATAATCACGGACACGGACATTCACACGACCATCATCACGATCACAATCACGACCATTCACACCCACCCATAGATCCCTACGCAGATATTGATAATTATCATCAAAGGATTTGGCAGGTGCCCTAGGGAAAGTTAGGAGTTAGGAGTTAGGAGTTAGGAGTTAGGAGTTAATCAACAATTATCCGTGGAATCAGTGTAATCCATTTAACCAGTGTTCGGAGTTAGGAATTAGGAGTTAGGAGTTTAATCTGGCGAATAGAATTCACTGCTACACAGGCAAATTCCACCTCCGTGGAATAAAGAGTGAGAGAGTGAGGGAGTGAGGGAGTGAGGGAGAGGTAATTGAATGGGGTTTTTACCCCAATGAATTACTAGCACGCCAACAGACGGTGGGGTTTTTGACCCAAAGATCTCGATAATCAATTTAACCCGCGCAGGCGGGTTTTGCTTGTGTAGACGCGGTTTCAACCGCCGGTTAAAAGCTTCTTGAATATCTCCTAATTGCTGACGACAAATCCCCCGATTATAGAGAAAATATGCAACATTATAATTAATATCTATAGCTTCATTAAAATCGGCGAGCGCTCCTTCTAAATCTCCTAGCTTGTACCGCAATAAACCGCGCTCGTTGTAAGAAAAAGCTCTATAATATCGGTTTTGGATTTTTATTTGGTATGTTAGCAGCCTTAATTTGGCTTTAGATTCTTTTCTCGTGCGTAATAATCTAGCTGCTGCATCGTTTACTAGCGTCGATCCATCTTGCAAACCTTCAATAACCAAATCCAAACCAGCATCGCCATAATTCAAAGCATCTCGAAGCGCCGCAATCTTAACTTCAACAACTTTACTAGCCAGACGACGCTTAACACCTTCAATCCCACCCAAAACCGCACTATCAGGTAAAGGTGGATTTTTACCACCTAATACGGCATCATATTCTCGCGGCTCTTGGGGTTCTGGCATAGCTTTTGATAATCTACTAATACCAGCTTTCCCCAAAAACAGTTAACAGTTATCAGTTAGGAATTAGGCAACGGATGGAATTAGGCAACGGATGGAGTTTGGCAACGGATAAAATTAGGCAACGGATGGAGTTAATAGTTAGGAGTTTAAAATTACCAATTACCAATTACCAATGCCCAATGCCCAATCCCCTATGCCCAATTCTCACTCAATCAAATCCAACTTTTTCAAAAAAATTCCCAAAGGCAACCCAAGAGCTTTTGCAACATCTTCTAATTGACTCAATTTCACTGAAGCCCCTTGCCCGTCGCGCAACAACCAAATAACCGTAGTACTTACACCCGATTTTTGCTGTAAAATCTGCCAGTTAGGAATACCCGCCCTTTCCATCAAATCTAAAAGCAGCGTATCTTTGGAATTCCCTTTAGCATAAATTGTCGCGAACAAAAAACGTAAAAAGGCGATCGCACCGCCAAAAATTAAAATAACAGCCAGCAATACATACACGAGATACAAGCTATTTGACAGCATAATCAAAAATAATCTAATTGTTTATATAACTTTCCCCGTACTAGATTACCGAAATACTGAAGATTTAAGACAGGATAAAACGGTAAATTTAGACTATTAATTTAAACTGTTAAGTAATTCCTAATTCCCAACTCCCTACTATGTCTGAAGAATTCGCTATTGGAAGTAAAGTCCGTGTGGTAGCGCTACCACCTTATATCAAAACCGCCGAACCCATGCCCATGCTGCGCCCTCCCGATATCATTCATGTAGGTGAAGAAGGTATCGTTCTTGACCGTCGTCCAGGAGGATACTGGGGCATTCGCTTCGCAAGGGGAGCGTTTCTCTTAGATAGTCAGTATATAGAATCTGTGGAAACTCACACGGCTTTTGAACAATCGGGTGAAGATTCTTAAGTTTGTAGTTGCGCTTTAGCGCCTCATATTCCGGAATCCGGATGCGCTGAAGCGCTACTACGAACTTTGATATTAATTAACTATTAAATATAAATGCCTCTGCTGTACGAGTAATTGTAAACTTATATAAAGTACTCATTCATACTCTACAGAAACATGAATCGCCGCAATTTTCTCAATATATTATTTGCCAGTTGTTTTGTATTCTTGGGATGGTTGAATTTTACCCCTGCTGCAAATGCAATGGGTGGTACGCTACCTACTGTTAATGAACCCGCACCGGAATTTACCTTACCAACTAATACTGGAGATGGAGAAATTTCCCTTTCCGACTATCGCGGTAAATGGGTAGTGCTTTATTTTTATCCTAAAGATTTCACTGCCGGTTGCACTATAGAAGCCCGTCGTTTCCAAGAAGATTTACCAAAATATTTAGAAAGAAATACCGAAATTATTGGTGTCAGCGCTGATGATATTGATTCTCATGCAGAATTTTGCGATTCTGAAGGTTTGAAATTTCCTTTATTAGCAGATACAACAGGTGCTGTAAGTAAAGATTATGGCTCTTGGATGAGTTTTATTTCCAGCCGTCACAGCTTTATTATCGATCCAGATGGAATTTTGCGAGAAACTTTTGTCAAAGTTAATCCAATAGTTCATTCTCAAGATGTAATGGCAAGACTCAAAGATTTACAAGAAACTACTTGATTACAAAAGGCGGAGACGTTGCACTGCAACGTCTCTACATTATTTATATGTATTACCAATTAATAACCTAAAATCTAAAAAGAAATAACCTTTGACTTTTGACCTTTAACCTTTAACCTGTATTACATTAATCCCGACAATTATTAGCAAAATAAGTTAAAAATAGAAGTAATTGGCTATTAGTTTTCGACGAGGCAAAAATATGGATTTTGAGCGAGAATTCCCGTTTGAAAAAACTACAGAAGAATTAGAATTTGCCGAGCCAGAACCTCGCAAGCCTCTAGAAATATTGCGAAATACCGAAGCTTTGCTGCGTCGTCCAACTGTTGCCGCATTAGTACCAATTTTACCGCCAAAGTTAAGTGAAAATTTACAAGATGCTTCTGATATTGCGGAAGATTCTTTAGAAGAATTAGCAGAAATAGACCTAAGTAAAATTAACGATTGGGAATTACGTCCTGTTCGGATTCGGATTGGTTTAACTTGCGTTGGATTTAGTTCGTTAATGATTCTTATTCTGGCTCTTTTCTTCACTACCCTACATCCAGAAATGAGTCCAACTCAACAAATTGGAACATTTTGGAGCGAATATATTTGGTTTGTTTGCTTGGGAGTTGCCGGTTTATTTCTTTTAGGTAGAGAAGCTATGCGCCCAATTAATAAGTGAATGAAGGTCAAAGGTTAAAGGTTAAAGGTCAAAGGTTAGGAGTTTTTATTTACCAATTACCAATCTCCAATGCCCAATCCTCTATGCCCAATTCCCAATTCTCAAAATGCAAACTTTTGTTGCTTTATTTGAATTGATTGCTGATTAAGGATAAATACTTATTACTGTAGAAGTTTGTAAGCTTTTACGGAAAGTAATTAATTATGGATCGTGATGCATTTATTGTTAAACCAGGTTCAAAAATTTCTCTGAAAAAAGATTACGATACTGCTTTTACAGGTAGTTATGATGAAAAAGGCGATGCAAAAATTAAGTTGCAAAAGGATATTGAACGATTGGCGAAATACCAAGATATTCTTTATGCCCAAAATACTTATGCATTACTACTCATTTTCCAAGCAATGGATGCTGCTGGTAAAGATAGTACGATTAAACACGTTATGTCTGGCATAAATCCTCAAGGCTGTCAGGTGTTTAGTTTTAAACAACCTTCTTCAGAAGAATTAGATCATGGTTATTTATGGCGAAGTTTTAAAGCTTTACCCGAAAGAGGAAGAATAGGTATCTTCAACCGTTCATATTATGAAGAAGTTTTGGTGGCGCGGGTGCATCCGGAGATACTTGAAAGACAACAGTTACCCGAATCCGTAAAAGGAAGTCATATTTGGAAGCAGCGCTTTGAAGAAATAAATAATTTTGAAAAATATTTGGCTAATAATGGAATTGTTATTCTCAAGTTTTTTCTCAATGTGTCAAAAAAAGAACAGAAAAAACGCTTTATGAAACGCATTGAAACACCTGAAAAAAACTGGAAGTTCTCAGCAAGCGATATTCGAGAACGTAACTTTTGGAACGATTACATGAACGTTTACGAAGATGCTTTTCGCCACACTAGCACTGAATGGGCACCCTGGCATATCATTCCTGCCGACCACAAATGGTTTACTCGTATGGCTGTAGCTGATATTATCTGCTCTAAATTAAAAGAACTTAAATTAAAGTATCCTACTGTGACAGAAGCACATAAACAGCACATCTTGGAAGCGAAAGAAATTCTCGAAGCGGAAGATTGACAGTTATCAATTATCAATTATCAGTGAACAGTTACCAATAGGAATTACGTAAAGCCCCACTTTTTAAGGGGGTTGGGGGGATCTCCATGTCTGAAACACTATATTTCCCGTTGCCGCTACGTAAGCCTAACCAATTACAAATTACCAATTACCAATTACCAATTACCAATTACCAGTTAATATTTTTTGGTATTTTATCTATTTTTCTGTGGTACAATAGTACTATAATATGTGATGAGGATAAAAGTGAGGTGTTGGGGAATATCAATATTGTAAAGCTGCTACAACTATCTGAAGTCGTTAATTAATGAAAGTTTAAGTAGCTATTAGTAAGTGTAATTTTGTCGGAATGTTGACATTTATATTACATTCGGATGATATTCGTGCGGGTGTTGTCTCAAGGACTACACTTCGGTGTAAGCTTTTACGAAGTTAAATATTTGAGTTGCTTAGTCAAATTTTAGTCAAATTTTAGTTAAATTTAAATATAGTTTCTAGTTATGTCGATTATTGCTCTGAGAGCTTGGTATATCGAAAAGTATGAGCCGATTCCAGAGTTGGAAAAACGTCAGCCAGACATTCGTATCAGTAAAAAAAGTCTGTTAAAGTCGGCTTTGAGAGCAGATTTTTTGGAAGACAGTGAGGAAGTAAAGAATTCAACTTGGTTTAAACGCTATCTGGAAGGGGACGAGATTGAATTTTATGTTGAAGGTAGTGGTGGCTATTGTGTTGCTAACATTGATTTGATTAGCCATGAAATTTATTTTACGAAACAGGCTTTGTTAGGGCAGTTAGAGCCAACGATTTTTTTAAGTTATCAAAATGAATATCCCTCTTCAAGCGATGCTTTACGGGAAGGATTGCTCGATACTTTGGATAAATTGAATTTGCGATCGCGACTTCCGTTAAAGTTAATTGAGTCAATTCGCCCCAAAGATGCACCGATGAGATTAGGAAGCAGTATGATGCGAAAAATTCGCAGGAGCTTATTATTTATTGCGGATGCCACACCCATTACGAGTGTCGATAGCGGTAAGGAAAAACCTTTGCTTGTTCCCAGTGCGAATACCTGTATCGAACTTGGTTACGCGATTCAAAGCAAACGCTCGGAGCAGATTTTAATTGCACAAATGCAGCGTTACGATAAAGTTGGAGAATTTCCCTTCGATTTGACTACAACTCAGATAATGCAGTTTCAAGATAGTGAGGAATTGAATAATATTTTGCCACAGACGATTGAAAATGTTTTAGCTAGATTCAGGTTATTTGCTTAAATTGAAGTTTGTTTAAATTGTTGCTTTAATTAAATATCTTTTCCCTACTCCCTACTCCCAACTCCCTACTCCCTACTCCCTACTCCCAACTCCCAACTCCTATTCCCTAATCCCTATCCTTAAATATTTTCAACATCAAAAGAATGCAGGATGCTGGTAGCTTTTTTGACTAACTCATCTGTACCATGAAAAACAATTAAGTACTTACCAGCATTTAAGCGCTCGCGATAAAGCCAAGAATCATCATTGCTAACCGTGAGCTCAAAGCGATTATTGATAGCATAAGCAAATAAAAAGCCAAAAAATGCTCCTAACAAGCCTCCAACAACTTGATTGAGAACACTACCAAGGGTAATTATTTCAATATTCGTAAACATTTTAAAAGCATAACCACAAGCAAAGCCAATCGGTACAAGACTGTAAGCAAAATGCAGCTTATTTTTAGCTTGTCGCTCGGGTTTAATTAAACCGTAGTCGTCAGTACTTTTGAAACCTTCACCTAAAATACTAATTTGTTTGCTGGGTAAACTATTTGTTTCCAAAGCAGCGCGAGCAGATAAAGCTTCTATTTTATTAGGATAAACCGCAATAAGATAATTCATTTGATGAATTTTGACTTTAATAATTTTGGTTCTTCAGTACATAGTATGCTAAATATGAGTAAAAGATGGCTGTAATATCTACTGTGTAAAGATTACGAGTCTTACTCAATTAATTTATTACTAATATCTTCCTTTTCTTCCCTTCTGCCTACAGCAAAGCTGCCTTCTGCCTTCTTACGACTATATAAGATAGCATAGCAAGTACGGATGAGCCATAATTTTCTAAACTTCTTGCTAGTCTGATTAATCAGACTTTGTATATAAGCCTGGGAATTTATTCCAAGGCGATTTTGAGCGCTAATTACGAATAGTGCAAGAATTGATTTGAAACGCACTAAAAGCCTTTTTATAAATAGTTTCTCAAACACATTTTTAATCTTCCCTATTCCCCATTCCCTATTCCCTTACTGATAATTGGAATCATTACGTTTTATCCCAAAACTCTTACTTGCATCAATATCTATCCGCACCTAGAGATATAAAACCTTGCTAAAAACGAGACTTTGATCGTACTTATGTAGTATTTTTGGT
>CAYMZW010000331.1:0-7714 GCA_964395005.1 uncultured Rivularia sp. | reverse complement strand
AGTTACAGAATCTGTTTTAGATCGGATTTTTAGTAAATTTTGTATTGGGAAGTGACAAGTATTTACAATTCACTCATCAATTAACCGTTCGGCTACTATTTTGCTCATTTTCATCCCCTAAGTGCATAAGTTGATGAAATATGAAACTATTAACGAGAAGGGATGTTTTTTAAGCTTAATATCCGTTTCATAAAAACGTATTATTTGATACTAATAAGCAAGCCTTTGTAAATGCGTGAGAAACAGAAGTTCTAGCCTGGTGTGGTGATGTCAAATCGAATCGTAATGAATTACCAAGATTTTCAAATATTAGTCGATAATAATAACAACATTCGCGCTTCTTCTGAACAAGGTGAGGTTTCGGGTGAATTGCGTTGGGAAAAGAACCAAATTAAACTGAGTTTACAATTAATCGACTCGGCACAAACAAATAGCGAATTATTCAAAGCTTTAGGAAGTCAACTTTACCAAGCACTTTTTCCCGATAAAATTAACGCTCGATTCCACGCTACGATAGCAGCCGCACAACAAAATAAAGAAAGTGTCCGTTTGCGTTTAATATTTGAATCTCCCGAATTAGCTTCCTTACCCTGGGAATTTCTTTACGATGAAGATACTAATACCTTTTTAGGAAACAACACCGAAACTGTTGTCTCTCGTTATATTGATGTTCCTTTACAAAAGCGGGATATTAAAGCAGCGAGTTTACCGCTCAAGGTATTGTTAGTTATTTCAACTCCGACTAACTTAGCTTCCTTAGATGCTGCTGGTGAAGAAAAACTGATTCGCTCCGCACTGGCAAAGCATATAGAAGCTGGAAATATTGAATTAGATGTATTGCAATCAGCGACTATCGGCAATATTAATCAGAAGTTACGAGAAAAACCTTACAATGTTTTCCACTTTACCGGACACGGTGTCTTTGATAATAATAAAGGCTCCATTGCTCTTGTGGATAGCAATAATAAATTCAAATTGTTGAATGATGAGAGTTTCGCTAATTTTTTCTTAGGCGATAGCCATGTCGATTTAGTTATTTTAAATTCCTGTCAAGGTGCGACGGTATCTTCAAGTCAAGCTATGAGCGGCACAGCACCAAACTTAGTTCGTCGTGGAATTCCCGCAGTTGTAGCGATGCAATATACGATACTTGATTCTACTGCCAAACTTTTTACAGACGAATTTTACCGTACTCTAGCGCTAGGTTATCCGGTAGACGCAGCCATTCAATCAACCCGCAATGCGATTTCGATGGAAGTTGGATTAGATAAGCGGGATTTTGCGACACCAGTACTTTTTATGCGAGCAAAAGACGGAATTATATTGGATGGTATCAACGAAAAATCTTTAGAATCACAATCGCAAAATCAAAAATCTATAATTAATAGTACTTTTATGGAGTCGTTGGAATATCCCGATGGTGCTGTACCGCTTGATTCTCCTTTTTATTTAGAAAGGGATGGAATTGAATCTCTTTGTTATCAAACTTTAGAAAAACCGGCTGCCTTAATTCGGATTAAAGCACCAAAGTTAATGGGTAAAACAACTCTTGCGAGACGGATTATTGCCCAAGGAGAAAAGCTGAATTATCAAGCAGTGTATTTGGATTTGGGTGGTGTGAATAAGGAATTCATTACCAATTTGGATAAATTTCTCCGCTGGTTGTGTAGTAAAGTTTCTTTGGATCTTGAACTTGAAAATCAAGTCGATAGTGCTTGGAATACTTCATTTTTAGGTAGTAACGACAACTGTACGGCTTATTTTAAAAAGCACGTATTAAAACAAATCAATTCCCCTTTAGTTCTGGTATTAGATGAAGTAGATCGATTATTTCCCTATAGCGAAGTAGTAGAAGATTTCTTGGGGATGTTGCGCTCCTGGCATGAAAAAGGAAAAATTTCTGAAGTTTGGAAACGACTGCGGTTGGTGTTAGCTCATTCTACCGAAGTTTATATTCGCTTGGATTACCATCAATCACCTTTTAATGCTGGTGTTCCCATAGAATTACAAGAGTTTAATCAGCAGCAAGTAGAAGATTTAGCGACGAGACATGGTATCAATACCCAAGATAGTTTAATCTCAGAGTTAAGGAGAATGGTAGGAGGACATCCTTACTTGTTACGGTTGGCAATGTATGATGTGGCGATCGCTAAAACAACTTTTGAAGATTTATTACAGTCAGCGACAACAGAAGCGGGAATTTATCGCAATCACCTGCGTTATTTATTAGATATATTACGTTCAGCACCGGATTTAGTAAGAGCTTTGCAACGAGTAGTAAACTCAACTGCGGGAGTGGAATTAGATTCTATGGAAATTTATAAATTACACAGTTTAGGATTGGTGATTCGTGAAAATAATCACGTTACACCAAGGTGTCAGCTATATCGCGACTATTTCCGTCGGGTGTTGTAATGTTGTTTAACTTTAAGAATCTGGCGGTTAAAACCGCAGCTACACAAACGAAACCCGTCTACACGGGTTTAAAAATAGGCGTTGCTATTAGCGCAGCGTGGCATTAGCCATATTCAGGTATGAATTTAGATTTTGAGACGTTGCAGTTTGCACGCCGTCTCTACAAGGTTTTCGGTTATCCATTAAATAAAAATCATACTTCAAATCAACAAAGCAAAAATACTAGTCCACGCAGGTGGACTTTGCCTGTCTAGTAGCGGTTTTAACCGCCGGATTCTTTTAAAATATCCTTTTACTTCGACTTACCCAAGTAACTGTAACAATGACAGCAACCAATTCCAATTTCTATCAAGTCGGAGCCAGTCTCCCGATTGATGCTCCTAGTTATGTGCAGCGACAAGCTGACGAGGAATTTTACCAAAAGTTGCAAGCTGGTAAATTTTGTTACGTTCTTAATTCGCGGCAGATGGGTAAATCTAGCTTGCGCGTGCAGACTATGCAGCGGTTACAAAAACAAGGAACTATCTGTGCTGCAATTGATTTGACGGGAATTGGGAAGGTAAGTCAACAACAGTGGTATGGGGGAATTGTTTACAATTTATCAGAAAGCTGTCAATTAGAAGATAAATTTGATTTTGATTGGCAGGAATGGTGGCAAAAACATCAAACTATTCTTTCACCAGTGCAATGTTTGAATCTATTTATTGAAAAGGTTTTATTAGCAAAAATTCAGCAACCAATAGTCATTTTTGTAGATGAAATTGACAAGGTGTTGAGTCAAGATTTTTCATTAGATGATTTTTTTGGGCTAATTCGCTTCTTTCAGAATCAACGGGTTGATAATCCCATTTTTCAACGGTTAACTTTTGCTTTATTGGGAGTAGCAACTCCCGGTGACTTGATTAGGGAAAAAACCCAAACTCCTTTTAATATTGGGGAAGCAATAGAATTACATGGTTTTAAAATTGATGAAGTTGAACCGTTAATTGAGGGGTTGCGAGAAAGATTTGATAGTCCTCAAAAGGTAATGAAAGAAATTCTTGATTGGACGGGAGGACAACCATTTCTGACTCAAAAATTATGTAAATTCATGGTGGAAGAGTCAGCCGCTTTGCGGAAGTCAAAAGTCAAAAGTCAAAAGTCAAAAGTCGATGAAGATTATTCTGTTTTGGTAAGGGAGGTGGTAAATAAGCGGATTATTGAAAATTGGGAATCACAGGACGATCCAGAACATTTACGAACTATCAGGGATAGAATTCTTTCCTCCGAGCAACGAGCGGGATATTTGTTGGAATTGTACCAGCAGATTAAACAACAAGGACAAGTTGCTGCTAAGAAAAATCTTGAATCTAGCGAATTAAGGTTATCTGGTTTAGTTGTTCAAAGAGAAGGTAAATTAAAGGTTTATAATCGAGTTTATCAACAGGTTTTTAATCAAAATTGGGTAGAAACTCAATTAAAGAATTTGCGTCCATATTCAGAAGCTTTTCGATTTTGGGTAGCTTCTGGATATAGTGATGAATCTCGGCTTTTACAAGGAAAGGCTTTAGTAGATGCTGAGGAATGGGCTAAAGATAAGAATTTAGGTTTTCAAGATAAACAGTTTTTAGCAGCTAGTAGAGAGAAGGAAATAGCTGTTAGGAATAAAGAAGCGGAATTAGAAAGGGAGAGGAAGGATAGGGAAGCAGCGGAAGAGAGAAATCAGGTATTGAGTGAAGCGAATATTAAAGCGAAACGACGGATTCGGAATGGAACTGTTTTTTTAGTTTTGGCTTTGTTGGGAGCAGTGAGTTTAGGGATATTTGCAGCAAGGGAAGGAAGTAAACTTGCTTCAGTCAAGAAAGATGTTGAAACTGTCCAAGCACTATCTAAACTAGCCGGAGAGTTACGTAATGAAAATCTCACGGCTGAATCAGATGATGCTTTAAGACAAGCTGGTTTATCTTTTAGAGTAAATGATCATCACCTCAAACAAGCAATGTTATTTGCTTCTATGTCCCAAGCCTATCAAAGCCTTGCAAAGGAACAAAAAGATAAAAATCTTGAATATCAAAAATTAGCCAAAGCAAAGATTAATGAAAGTCTGAAATATTTAAACAAACCAGGAAATAACATTACTTCTCCAGAAGGATTACAAATAAAAGTTTTAGTCAAAGCTAATGAAGGAGAATTACTCGCTAATAAATCCAATCAAGAAGCAATAAAAGCTTATACAGAAGCATATAATATTCTGAAAAATCATCCCGAAAAAACTAACCCTTTTACAAAGAATCAAATTCTGACAACTGAAGATATTGAATCAGTTCATCGAGGATTACTTAACTTACAGGCAAATCGAAATCAACAGGTTCGGGATTCTCTTAAAAAACACTTTTATGCCAGACTCAAAAACTCTTTGAAATCAAAAGATTGGAGAGTAGCTGATTTAACAACTTATAGACTTATGCTCTTTATTGCTGATAGAGAAGAAGCAAGATTTTTCGATATCCCAGCAATTGAGAAATTCTCCTGCAAGGAATTGGAAGAAATCGATAAATTATGGGTAAATAATTCCAATGGAAATTTTGGTTTCAGCGTGCAAAAGAAAATTTGGATTAATACAGGAAATAGATTGGGTATAAAACCATCAGATTGGAAAGACTCGGATACTACAAATTATTTGCGTTTCGCGAGCGCAGTAGGCTGGTATAATGACAAAAACAAGAATGAAAGAGAGTCCGGTTTAGTGGAGTACAATGAGTACATAAATACAGTTAAAGATGACCCTTTAAGCCCTAAGATACGAGGGGGGCTACCTAGGGAGGTACCAGTTTCACGGAGGAGAGTGGTGGTGAGTACAGAAGTTATAATAAATACTGGGGCTGTACTGAAGTATACCACGACAAGCGTTTCGGAATCCGGGGAGCGCATACGCCACTCCTTCTTTTCTCGCGCTGCGACTTGTAAACTGTAACATATAAGCGTCCCAGTTCTTTATTAAAATTTGTAAATAGAAGTTTTTTTACGAAATCATAGGCTTTTTAAGAATCCGATACCTGGCACCAGCCGCTTTGCGGAAGTCAAAAGTCAAAAGTCAAAAGTCAAAATTATTTCTCAAAAACTATTTATTTAATCTGTTTTTAGTTGTCACTATTGACTTAGCGATAATTCGATTTATTTGTTCGCATTCATCAATAAGATTTCCTATTTGTTTATCAGTAATCATTTCTGACTTAATTAACAATCGTAGCCAATATTTAGTTTCTCTAGCTTCTTTTAAAGCTATTGATTGTTTACTGATGAAATCCTTATCACTTTGTGCAGAACGAGATTCTTCGATATTCGCACCGATTGAAGTTCCGGCTCTAAATAACTGATTCGCCAATAATCGGGGTGTACCTGGTTGTTTATCTAAATATGAACAAAGCTTTGTTATTCTAACAGCAAATTCAAATGTTCTCTCAGCAATTGGTGTATAACTACTCATACTAAACACTGAAATTAGTGGACAACATACTAACACAGCAGAATTTCAAACCTACTTTTGACTTTTGACTTTTGACTTTTGACTTCCGCGAAGCGGTTGACTCTGCGCTACTGTAATAGTTGAAGTCTTATAAATAATTTTCCCGTGTTGCACTGTAAATATTCAGGTGTATTTTTAAGTTTGGCTGTCTTATTCTCAACCTTAACGGGTTGTGCAAATGCTCCCTTTGCAAAAAATCTTGAGCAATCTTTGCAAGCTGATTCTAGACTCGAAGATAACCCAGCTATTTTCGGTGCGAAGCAAGTAAGCAGCACTCCCTCACCGTCTGCAAAAACTTTACCTGCTGATTTTCCTAAAGAAATTCCTATATATCCCAACGCACAATTACAGTCAGTTAACCCAAGTAGCAATAATACTGGTAAAACATCTGCTCGCTTCTCTAGTTCAGATCCTAGTAATTTAATAGTCGGCTTTTACCGCAGTCAGTTTAGATCGAATAAGTGGGAAATTATAAAATCACCTACTGATGGGCAAGGTGAATTTGAAGCAGAGCGTAATAATTCAGAAATTAAAGTTGCTATCGAACCAAAAACTGTCACAAATCCACAACCAAACCAACCACAAACAACTACTGAATTAGTTATTGAGTATTCATCTAGTACAACGGCTTCGCAAACTACATCAACTCCAACTCCTTCAAATACAACAAACCCGGATTTTATAGGTCCCATACAGCCTGAAAATACAGCGAATCTACCACAAACTACCCGTCAAACAATTGAGTCGAAAGAATTTGACGATTTAAACAAAGCACCTCAAGAATTACAGCCATATATTCAGGATTTAGCAACATTAGGTGTTGTTACCGCTCCAACTAATACTGCTAAAACGAATAATCCTGCAAATCAATTTCAACCGAATAAAAATATTACCCGTCGGGAATATGCTCGTTGGTTAGTTACTGCGAATAATGCAATGCATTCTAATTCTCCATCCAAGCTAATTCGCTTAGCTAGTGAAAATAATAAAAGTGCTTTTAGCGATGTGAAAAATACAGATCCAGATTTTGCTGCAATTCAAGGATTAGCCGAAGCTGGATTAATTCCTAGTGCCTTATCAGGTGATTCTACCCAAGTATTATTTCGTCCCGATGCACCTTTAACAAGAGAACAAATGCTTTTATGGAAAATTCCTTTGGATACCCGTCAAGGTTTACCGAATGCTTCCGTAGATGCTGTTAAACAAACTTGGGGTTTTCAAGATACAGGAAAAATTGACCCCAAAGCCTTACGAGCAGTAATTGCAGATCATCAAAATGGCGAAAATTCAAACATTCGTAGAGTATTTGGCTATACAACATTATTTCAACCAAAAAAGGCAGTAACTCGTGCTGAAGCTGCTGCTGCTTTATGGTATTTCGGTACCGAAAGTGAAGGAATATCGGCGAAAGAAGCTTTGAAATTAAAGCAGTAGCGAGTTACTAAAAATTTCTATAGTAATTACCTAATAACCTGTGAAGCTTGCCTTACAAGAGTTTTATGCAACCCTCGTAATTTATGCAGAAAATATAAATATTTAACTATATCTTCATAAATATTTTATAAATTATAAAGTATTTGTAAGAATGCAATAGCAAATTAATTTGACAGCAATCTATATGTTATTTGTAATAAAAGCTTGAAATAAGTAAAAATAATTAGAAAGCGCTTCACGATTTCTTCCTTGACCAAGGGAATTTACGTAATACAAGGAATCAAATTAGTATGAAAAAAACATTAACAACGGCAGGATTTGTTCTCTTTTCATTCATGCTGCCTTGTAAAGCAATGGCTA
>CAYMZW010000330.1:0-7714 GCA_964395005.1 uncultured Rivularia sp. | reverse complement strand
CGAACAAGTGCTTCTACTCTGGCTAAAAACTCTTGCATCCCAAAAGGTTTGCTTAAATAATCATCAGCACCTGCTTTTAAGCCCGTCACAATATCAGCTTCGTTATTTCGCGCAGAGAGCATTAGAATCAAAGGCTGTTGCTGGCGATTTAACCAACGACAAAATTCGACTCCATCACCATCAGGTAGATCGGCATCAAGAACAACTAGTGTTGGTTGATGAGTCAGAAAGGCTTCTCTAGCTTGATAAATGCTAGCAGCCTGAAATACTCTATAGTCCAATTGTTGTAAGTGCCAACCTAACAGCGACCTTAAATGGGGATTCCCCTCAATAATTTCTATACAAACCGAACCCACGGTGGCAAACCCCCCATTCGAGTATGACTTTCAAGGTAACAAAGCCTATAGCATCGGTTTTGTAACCGTTGTTACTTCAAAGGCATTTGCTTGACATTTATTGCTTTTTTTAGTTAAACGCTATCTTTAAGCAGCTGCCATTCGAGGTTGCTTCGTTGGTAACATTTATCAATTTTTGGTATACTAAAAAAAGAATATTTGTTAGTAATCTTGTTTTCTTTATTGTATTATTTGCATTCAAATTTTAAGGGGCAAAGCCTAGTTATGCAAAAGGGCGCAGGCATTGGCTTTTCTCATGAACTAGAAAGTCAATATTTTCTTTTTAATGTCGTAAAGCATTCATTTGTATAATAAATTAAGAGTGTAGGGAAAATATAACAATCGCTTATTTACTCATCACATTTTGCCTTTTAGGGAATAGGATATGTGTAGAGGTCATGACAATAGCTAATTTTATTCACGCAAATTTTATTCACTTGTAATTCATGCCTATTTAAAAGTTAGACTTCACATTTAGGCTTGAATCATTTACAATTCTCATTCCAACCCTTCTGACACTTTTCTCTTATCTTATGCTCCAAGACACACGAACCATCCGCTACTATCAAACGTTAACTGATGCCTTCGTCGAGATGTGGAATCGGGGTTATCGTACAGATGATATGCGGATTTATTTGGACGGTTACTTAGCCGCGCTAAGACAAAGCAACGGCATAGAACCTTACTTAATTCATCGCTTAGAAGAAGAAGCTACTCGTTTTCTATTCGATGTATCTAATTTCGCAGTTACTCAACCACAGGCAGAGCCAGATTACTATCAATAAACATTTTCCCTGTTAATTAATAGTTAATGCTGCTTAACGCAGATGATTATAGCATATTCTTAGAGAATATCAACTCTACCAGTGGTGCAATTTATTTTGTAGATGTTTTGTAGCAATTCAATTTAATCACCCCTTACCGATTAAGAAGGTTATCTAATAAATCGGAAAGGGGATTTTTTGTAGCTAATGGCTCACTCTATCCCCCTAAATCCCCCTTTTTAAGGGGGACTTTAACTTTAATTTTACCGTTATCAAGAGGACTTTAACTCTAATTCCCCCCTTTCCAAGGGGGGCTAGGGGGGATCTAAACGGCATGAAATAAACTTAATAAAGCTATCCTACTAAGAAGCCATTGCGACTTCAACAATTTGTTGTAATTCGCCTTTTTGGTAAAGTTCGATCAGAATATCCGAACCACCAACGAATTCACCGTTTATGTAAACTTGGGGAATTGTAGGCCAATCAGAATATTCTTTGATTCCCTGACGTACTTCTGGATCTTCGAGAATGTCATAAGTTTCGTAAGGAACTGCCAAAGTATTGATAATTTGAACAACATTGTTAGAGAAGCCGCACATTGGCATTAACTTGCTTCCCTTCATAAAAACCATGATTTTGTTTTGCTGTACCAAATTATCTATTTTTTCTTTAGTTTCAGGTGTCATGATGGTTCCCTTTTTAGTAGTGTTTTGGCTGCGAAGACTGATATTTTAAGCTAAAAGCTAGAGTTTGTTTACAACTATTGTTGCAGCTTAATCATTGATTAATCTGACTGTAAATAATTCAAAACTCATAACTCCTAACCCATAACTCTTAACTTATAACTGGTGATTATGAAGCGACTGCTGTTTGCCAAGCTTCGGGAGTATATGTTTTAAGTGCTAGAGCGTGAATAGCTTCGGTAGACATAGCTTGTTTCAACGCACCATAAACCAACTGATGTTGTTTCACTAATGCCTTGCCAGCAAACTGCGATGAAACTACACTTACTTGATAATGATCGCCACCGCCAGTTAAATCTTCTACTTGAACTTGAGCATCTGGCATTTGCGCCTTAATCATTTCCTCTACTTGCTGCGGACTTATCATCGCTATCCCTAAATAATTATTTCCCTACACCTTATTATTATGTACAAATTTTGAACAACAGCGAGCAGCAGTTTTAAATGGCTAATCGATCTACTTCAAAACTAAGCGTGCTAAGTTTTTTCCTGCCATTGATTTACTTACTACTCGCGCTTCAAGCAGTTATCAATGTCTTATTGGGTTTAATAACGGTTTGCTGCAAAAGCCATAAAAAATTGAGGTGGAGATTTGTTGGTTATTCAGGGAAGGATGAAGAATCAGTTTTTATTTTTTATTAAGTAAAAATACTTGAAAGACATCCTATGAATGTAAAAAATCAGGGTTTTTTATGAGGCAATGGCAAAGTTTTTATCTTAACTTAATATTGATTTTACAATCAAAAATCGGCATTGCTCCTATAAGAATATTAATTAAGGTGAATCTCCATGAAATATCAGCGTTGTGATTCAAATCATATCCGAAAGAATGGGATATAGCGAGGTAAGTAGAATTACATATGTGCCGATCGCGATCGTCAAGGATTCCTATGGATGAAATTAAAATTGAATGCCCACAAATGTACGGACTTTGGTTCTAATTTCCGTGTAATAGAAATTAAAAAAGTTTTTAGTACAAGTCGGCGTAAATAAGGCAACCATTTTTAATGGTACAAAAGCTTATAAAATCAAACTTCTTACTTCTTACGAACGCGCAGCGGCACTAGTTAGCTAAGTTTTTATAAATCAATAAGAGCGAAATATTTATTAGAAAAAATGGTTAATTTGATAGATCAAATATTTGATACTGGATCGTTTATTCCACATGGACACTGCTATCTTTGGAAACCAGCATTGGTGTGGCTTCATATTTTATCGGATTCTCTGATAGGCATAAGCTACTATTTTATTCCTATTGCTCTAATCTACTTTGTACGGAAGTATGAAGATGAAGATTTACCCTACAAATGGTTGTTGCTCTTATTTGCCAGCTTTATCTTCTTCTGCGGTACAACCCATCTGATGGAGGTTTGGACGCTTTGGCATCCTTCTTACTGGTTGTCTGGTTTGCTCAAAGCTATTACCGCATTGATTTCTGCATATACAGCACTAACACTGATACCGATAATTCCTCGATTTCTGAATTTAAAAGAACTAAATTCTAAACTTAAAAAAGAATTAGCCCAAAAACAGAATTTTTTAGATCAATTTATTAACAGTGCGCCTGTTGGTGTCGGTTTGCTCGACAATCAATTACGTTACACGGTAATCAATGAGACATTGGCAGAAATTAATGGAGTTTCCGCAGCAGAGCATATTGGCAAAACACCGTGGGAAATTGACTCCGATGTGACAGACAAATTTAAGAAAATATTACAGCGCGTTTTCAATACTGGGAAATCTGTTCTCCACTCAGAGATATCTGGAAAAACTAGCCAAATTCCAACTATAAAAGGTCAATTTCCAACTATAAAACGGACTTGGTTAACTTCTTATTTTCCGATTCAATCGATTACAAATGAGCTAATAGGAATTGGTATAGTTTTTGTCGAAATCACCGATCGCAAACAAGCTGAAGCTGCATTAAGACAACAACTCCGGCAAACCCTGCTCGTCAAACGAATTACTGAGAAGATTCGTCAAAGCCTCGACACCGAAAAAATCTTTCAGACAACTGCAAATAAGATTGGGCAAGCCTTTCAAGTAGATCGCTGTCTAATTTACTCGTATTTTAGCGAACCCATTCCCAGGATTTCCCCAGTTGCCGAGTATGTTGTTTCCGGTTGCAATTCGATACTCAACCAGGAGATTCCCGTAACTGGCAATCCTCATGTCGAGAAACTCTTATTACAAGATAAACCCATTGCTTTAGATGATGTGTACGCTAATCCTTTAATCCAAGAAGATACCCAAGAATTTGCTCGACAAGTTGAACTAAAATCCTTGTTGGCAGTGCGTACTTCTTATCAAGGAAACCCCAACGGTTTAATTTTAGTACATCAGTGCGATCGTTTTCGCCAGTGGACTCACGAAGAAATTGAATTATTGGAAGCAGTTGCAGCACAGTTAGGTATCGCCCTAGCACAGGCAGAGTTGCTAGAGCAAGAAACTCGTCAACGAGAGGAACTTACCTTAAAGAATTTTTCCTTGGAGAAGGCAAGACGCGAAGCAGAAACAGCAAATCGCTCCAAAAGTGATTTTTTAGCAATGATGAGCCATGAAATTCGCACGCCGATGAATGCGATTATTGGTATGACAGGGCTGCTACTTGATACCAAAATGACTGCTCAACAAAATGATTTTGTGAAAATTGTTCGCAGCAGCAGTAATAATTTACTCGCTATAATCAATGATATTTTGGACTTTTCTAAGATTGAGTCGGGTAAATTAGATTTAGAGGAACACCCTTTTATTCTTCATCATTGTATAGAAGAAGCTTTAGATTTAGTAGCTCCTCAAGCTAATACGAAAAATATAAATTTAGCCTACTTAATAGATACTAAAACTCCAAGTAAAATCCTTGGGGATGCAACCAGATTACGACAAATTTTAGTGAATTTAATTACTAATGCCGTAAAATTCACTCAAATCGGGGAAGTTGTGGTTTCTGTAAGCCTTAAACAAGTAATTAGTCAAGACAAATACGAAATTCAAATTGCTGTGAAGGATACAGGTATTGGTATTCCTCAAGAACGCATGGAGCGATTATTTAAGCCTTTTAGCCAAATTGATTCATCAACTACTCGCCAACATGGCGGTACTGGATTGGGTTTAGCCATTAGCAAGCGATTGTGTAACATGATGGGTGGCAGCATATCGGTTGAAAGCGAAGTTGGAACTGGCTCGATATTTAATTTCACAATCGTGGCTCAGCCCGCTACTAATGACCAAGATTTTGAGCTTGAAAGAATTATTGAATCAGATTTAACCGGAAAACGTCTGTTAGTGGTTAATGACACTGAGATTAATCGCCAAATAGTTAGCTTACAAGCTTCTAATTGGGGTATGCGTGTTTGCACGGTTGAGTCAGGTTTGGAAGCTTTAGAATTAATTAATTCAGGCGAGCAATTTGATATTGCAGTTTTGGATATGCACATGGAAGAAATGGACGGTTTAACTGTGGCAGAACGTATTCGCTCCTTACCTAGCTGCCAAAATATGCCCTTAGTAATGCTGAGTTCTGTAGAAACATCTATAGAGAAAAAGTATGCAGAAAAATTAGGTTCCGTTGCAACTTTATCTAAACCAATTAAGCGATCGCAGCTTTTGTATGTATTCATCGATCTGTTGCACGGTAAACAAAAGTCAGCAAAATTTAGGCGATTGTCCCCAACAGCATTTGATTCTAAATTGAGTGAAAAGCTACCGTTACGCATTCTCTTAGTAGAAGACATTGCTTTAAATCAGAAGGTGATCCAGCAAATGCTGATGCGGATGGGCTATCGTGCAGACGTAGCAAATAATGGCTTAGAAGCAATCTCAGCCTTACGCCAACAACCCTACGATTTCGTGTTCATGGATGTACAAATGCCAGAAATGGACGGATTTGAGGCGACTCGGAAAATTTGTCAAGAATGGTCAGATAAGCACCGCCCTTGGATTGTAGCAACCACTGCTCATGCCCTGCCAGGCGATCGCGAGGAATGCCTCAATGCTGGAATGAATGACTACATTAGCAAACCTATCCGCATCGAAGCGATCGCCCAAGCTTTCTATAAATATCAAGTTTCCCACGATTTAACTCCAGAAAATCAACAATTAACTGCTGTTACTAAAAATAATTTGCCAGCAATACCCGATCAAATCGCATCAGAACAAATTTTAGCTCCAGCTATTGATGACGAAACGTTTCAAGATTTAAAAGAGGTGTTAGATGATGATGAGGAAATTTTGACAGAGTTAATTAACAACTATTTAGAAGATGCCCCACAAAGGTTACTGATGATTCATCAGGCAATTGAAAATCAAGATGCTGCGGAAATTTGTAGTTTTGCCCATGCATTGAAATCTTTGAGCGTAACTATCGGTGCTATCCATCTTGGTGAAATATGCCAAGAATTAGAAAGTATGGCTCATGCAGGGAATACTGTCGGTGCTTCTACTATTGCTTCCCAAATTGAAACCGAGTATCAAAGAGTAAAAGCTGCTCTACACTCACAATATTTGAACAAAAAAAATGGTTGATTACAACTTTCAAAATAACCCACCTCTAATTTTAGTTGTGGATGATGAAAGAGCCTTGCGATTAGTTTTGCGTAAAGCTATGGAAAAAAAAGGATATAAGGTTATTGAAGCGTGCGACACCAGACATTGTTTAGATATTTGTAAACAGCAACTACCAGATTTAATTTTATTAGATGCGATGATACCGGGTTCGGATGGTTTTAGTTGTTGCGAACAAGTACAAACGCTTTTAAACGATCGTTGCCCTCCGATTTTAATGATTACTGCTCTTAACAACCAAGAAGCAGTCGATAAAGCTGTGAAAGCTGGCGCAACAGATTACATAACTAAACCAATCAACTGGAATTTACTCGATCGACGAGTTAATCGCTTGTTGTCAACAAAGTGGGAAAATCCAGAAATTAAACAAAAAATTCAACGAGAATGTCTGCTGACTCTACGATTAGAAGCAGCTTCTCGAAACCTACAAAATTTTGCTTCTGTTGATAAACAAACTCAAATTGCTAATCGTTATTATTTCGATCAATACTTAGAGCGTGAATGGAATCGCTTGGGGAAATATCAATTATCTTTATCTTTGATTTTTCTAAAAGTTAACTTTTCTCCCGTTGATAATATAGCTTCATATCCCGACAAATATCTAATTGAAATTATCGATACTATACACAAGTGGAAGGGAAAAGATACGAATTTTCTAGCTCGATTTGATGACGAAACATTTTGTATAATATTGTCAAAAACTGAATCTGAAGCAGCCTCCGATATAGCAAAAGCAATTCTAAGTGCCTTAGAAGCACTCAAATTATCATATGACACTACAATCGGCGAATTCATCAACTTTAGATTATTTATGACAACTGTGATTCCTAGTTCTGAATCATCCGCAAAGAAGGCGATCGCTAAAGCACAAACAGCTTTTTCTCAATTAACAGATTCTAATAGTGATTTTACAATTCAATGCGACACATCTATTTGTGTATTTTAGAACTCCTTACTTGGCGGTTAAAACCGCAGCTACACAAGCAAAACCCACCTCCGTGGGTTAACAATACATCAGTCCACGGAGGTGGTGAGACTAGTTGGGGGTGTCGGTTTCCGTCCCCCAAACTAGCGTTAGCGCAGCGTCTCCGAAGGAGATACCCGGAGGGACTTCGCCTGTGTAGTAGAGCCAGTGCGTTGCGGAGGTTCCCTCCGTTATAGCAACTGGCGTGCGGTTTTAACCGCCGGATACTTTTAAAACATCCTCTTAGTTAATTTAATACACGTATATTCAAAAACCACCGCTAAA
>CAYMZW010000329.1:0-7814 GCA_964395005.1 uncultured Rivularia sp. | reverse complement strand
TAAGCAACACCTGCTTGTTGTTCGGTTTGCCCGTTTTGTTTGACCACCACAAACAATTTTCGGGTAATCGGGTAATTACCAGATTGAAAAGCCTCAATGTTCAATTTGTTGCGCGATCGAGGACATTCTGAAGGGAGGACGAATGGTTCTTGGTATGGAGCAACGTATTTCCCTTGCGTTCGCCCCAACGGCAAGGGTTTGATTGAACATTGAGGTACGACTTCTGGGGCAGAAGCGTAATAAATGCCGCCAGGACTAGCTGCTACTTTCCGTAGCGCTTGGGTGGTGGTAGAGACAAACTCCACCGTTGAAGCCATAGGCTGACCGCCCAAAATGTCTTGGACAAATAGTTCTACCGTACCGCCATCACTGATGCGACGCGAGTAGGCTTTAATTGGTATATTTGCACCACCAACTTGGTTCCAATTAGTTATTTTGCCAATGTAAATTGACTTTAACTGTTCTATAGTTAATCCTGGAGCATTTATTTGAGGATTGACAGCTACTGCTAATCCATCTATCGCTACAGGAATTTGTTGGAGAGTGAACCCTCGTTGCTTAGCACGGTTTAATTCACTATCAAGCAATGGTCTTGAAGACTGAGCAAACGCCAATCGATCGTTGATTAGCATTTGAATACCAGAACTTGAACCAGCCGTACTATTTAAAGGTTGTACGTAGCGCAAACGAAAATCATTTTGGGAAGCCTGAATTTCTTTATCTACCAATTCTCTTATTGGTGCCCAAGAAGTACTTCCTCCATAGTTAAATAATCCAACAGGGACATTTTCTACTCGATCGAAAGTATTACCGCCCGTTCCCGATGTTGAAACTGGAGGAACTGCGGATGTATTTGAAATATCCGAGTCGGATTTATTCTGTTGAGATTGGATGAGAGAAGTAATATTAAAACCGCTGTTTCTATTAAACCACCACCATCCACCGGCTATAAGTAAAGTGGTAATTAATAAAGATAGAATCAGAATTGGGGCTTCATTTTTTTTCGACATTAGAAATAATCGCTTTTAAATATTATCTATTTGTTTTGTTTAATTAAAAATAGCCAAGAGTCAATCGTAAAAAAGCTACATCATGATTCGACTATTAGCTTCTAGCTATCAAAAATTATCTAATTCTGACAAATCCTGCTTTGGAAATTAATTTTTGACCTTTATCTGTGAGTAGCAAATTAGCATAAGCAGCACCTGCTTGTTCGTCAATTTGACCGTTTTTCTTAACCACTACAAACAAACGTCTTGTCATCGGATACTCGTCAGTTCTAAAAGCATCCACGTTTAATTGATTGCGCTTTTGCGGACAATCTGAAGGTGGGATGTACGGTTCTTTATAGGGCGGAATCAAGTTCGATTGAGTTCTTCCTATAGCTAAAGGCTTAATACCACATTGTCCAACAACTTCGGGCGCAGAAGCATAGTAAATACCACCTTTGTTTTGAGCTACTTTTCTCAAAGCCTCAGTAGTCGTAGAAATTTTTTCAACATTTTGTGAGAAATCTTCTTTTTCTAAAATGTTGTTGACAAAAAATTCAACAGTACCTCCTTCACTAATTTTGGAAAATGGTACTACTTTTTGATTTTCTCCCCCAACTTGTTGCCAATTAGTTATTTTTCCAGTGTAAATATCTTTGAGTTGACTTAAGGTAAGCCCCGGAATATTTAAGTTAGGGTTAACAGCGATCGCAATACCATCAATCGCAACTGGGATTTCTTCAAGTTTAAAACCTCGCTGTTGTGCTTGTTGGTATTCTTTATCTTTCACCGAGCGCGAAGATTGAGAAAAAGCCAACTGATTATTCAACAGCATTTTGATACCAGTACCAGAGCCTGGGGCACCTGTGGTTGGATTCGTATAGCGCAACTGAAATTTTGGTAAAGCCGTTTTTATTTGAGAATCAGCTTCTTTGCGAATAGGTGCCCATGTACTACTGCCCCCATAGCTAAATAATCCAGAAGGAACGTCTTTTACTGACTTAAAAGTTTCCTCGCCAGATTGTAGATTCGGTTGAGATTGATTGTTAGCAAAAGAGCCAAGTCGAATACCATAGCTTCTAGCCAACCACCAATATACTCCACCTACTAAACTTAGAGTAATTAGTAGGGCTAAAACTAAAACCGTTGTCTCGTTTTTTTGCGCCATAGGTGTAGCTATTGACTTTCCGTCATAATAATTTAACTCGATTAGGACTATCTTTTATAGAGTTAAATAAAATTAGTAAAAGATGCCCTAATAAACTAAATTTGAAAAATAATTTTATTCAGCTATATATCTGCTTATTAAATAGGCTTTGTTTCCATCGCTTGAATGCATTCCCTCATAAAATTGCCCAGGAAGACATTTTTATCTATATCAATATGTTGAATGCAATACATTTCTAAATAAAATGCTGCATTTAAGCTATAACTAGATTGTTTGGCTTTCAAAATTTCAAAAAAGCCTTGATAAAAAAAAATCAACTTAAAATCTCATAACAATATAATATTTTCCTCAGAGCTGTATATTTCGACCAAATATCGCTTTTCAAGAACACAGTTTGCAACTGATTGAATTTTAATAGATTTTTAATATGTGAGTAATGGTACATTTATTAATCATCAATGATAATTAATAATTACAACTTTTGTTACAAAACTTAATATAAGAATAAAAATTAAGCACTGGAGGTTAATTACAAGTTAAAAATTACTTAAGGCTAGTTAAATGATAGAAGATAGTATCTTATAGATAAGACGAAATAGGGATGTGAGAGCAACTGTGATTAAGCTTGCGGCTATTGATAAAACAATTATCTCCTGAATACCTAGTTCGCCCTGTAATAAGGGAATTAAAAGAATAATTAATAAAGTAATACCAGGAATAATTGCTAAATCCCACTTTTCAATCCATCGTCTGGTTTGAGCAAAGATCAAGATTCCTATAATTACAGCACAAACAATAAAAGTAACAGTAGGTGACTTGATTAAGCTTAAAAAAGCTATGGAAATTAAACCACCTTGAAATCCACTAAAAGCAGAACCAGCTAATAATTCCAATGTAGAGAATGCTGGTACTGGTTTGCTAGGAGTCTTTGATGGTTTTGGCAGCGGTGGAGGTGCTGGTTGTGATATTACTGGAGGCTGATGATTATTAAGAGAAGTATCAGGTATAGGTACTCCTGGAGCGGAATCGTCAAGTGCTATCAAAACTTCTTCTGCCGATTGAAAACGTTGATTCGGCGCACTGCGGAGCATTTTATCTAGGATTTCGGCAACATGAGGACTAATGTCTACTTTGTCTCGCCATTGTAACTGGTTGCTGTAGGCATCAAATAGCTTGGTTATATCCTTTTGTCCGGTTAACAACAAAATAATAGTTACAGCTAAAGCGTATAAATCGGTAGAAGGAAATACTTGTCCTCCAGACATTTGTTCTGGTGGTGCAAATCCCAAGGAATATATTCCTGTAGATGAATTTCTAGCCCCTTGGGGGCTGCTTGTGACTTGCTTAACTGCGCCAAAATCTAATAAGAAAAGCTTCCCATTTCGATGGCGCATGACGTTAGAAGGTTTGATATCCCGGTGGATGATATTTTTATCGTGAACAAATTGCAGTACCGGGAGAATTGAACGCAACACAAACAATACTTCTGACTCGGAGAATTTGCCTCTAGTTGTTAATTCTTCTTCTAAGTTTTCTCCATCAATAAATTCCTGTACTAGATAAAAAAATTGATCTTGTTGGTTTGGTTGCAAGCCAGGAACTATAACAGGGAAAAAAGCAAATAAGTCAGGAATTTGGTCGTGTTGCGAGCCAATCTCCTCTAAAACTACCGCTTCTCTTTCAAATAAATCTTGCGCTAGCTGTAGTTGAGTCGGACTTAAATCTCCCGCTGGCAAAAACTGTTTTACTACACATTGACGCATTCCAGGGGTATGGCGATCGCGCGATAAAAATGCTGCTCCGAAACCTCCTCTTCCAAGCAGCTTTATAGGTAAATAGCGTCCGGCTAAAATTAAAGGCATCCCGCAAGCAGTACAGTATTTTTGCTGTGCGGTTCTCAGGGTTGCGTTATCATCTAAATCTACAAAATGGTTCTGCGGACGAGGGCACTGGGGACGAGTACAGTAAATATCCATTTTTGGTCATAATTTACGAGCAAGAGAGCCGCTTAATTGCGAACCGTAAAGTCCGGCTTTAAGTAGTCCGACAGAAATATTTACACATCCTACCTCGACAAAACACAAGGGTTAAAAGTTGAGCAGGCGTATAATTATTTTTGTCTTACTAATAAAGTCGGTGTGATGTTCGTAGTTACTACTATGACAAAACACTTTTAACATCACTTTAACTTTCTTTAAAGTTAGATGTTTGTACTTCTAATCCATTTACTGACAAGGAAGTATGTGACGATTTCAACATATCTATATGCCATCCAGGAGCGGCAAACTGAGGTAGTATTTCTCGACTGAAGGCTTCTGCGGCTTTGGATCTGTACCGATTGGGGTTAAAAATCAACCACAGCGTCCGCTTAACGACTACGCTATCAATCGGAGTAAAGTGAAGTATTCCCATCTGTAGCTCTTTGGCAATAGCACTAGTAGAGACAAAAGCAGCCCCCAAAGAAGATTGCACGGCATTTTTAATTGCTTCAATGGAATTAAGTTCCATTTCAATCCGTAAACGTCGCGTGTCGATATCGTGGCGTGTTAGCACCTGATCTATGACTTTACGGATAGTAGATTGGGAATCTAAAGCAATGAACTGCAATTTATATAGGTCTTCTTTTTGGATAGTTTCGAGTTTGGAGAATGGATGAGATGCAGGTAGAATTAATGCCAACTCATCTTCGGCATAAGGAATTTTTTCTAGTGAATCCGTTAATTCTCCAGGAATCTCACCACCGATAATTGCCAAATCAACTTGTCCGTTAACCACACTCCAAGCAGTGCGGCGAGTGGAATGAACGTGTAACTGCACCGCAACATCGGGATATTTTTGTCGGAACATCCCAATCATCCGAGGCAAAAGATAAGTCCCCGTGGTTTGAGAAGCACCGACAATTAAAGTACCCCCTTGAAGATTTTGCAAATCCTCGATAGCGCGACAAGTTTCTTGACATAACCCAAGGATTTTTTCCCCATAGCTCAAAAGTAAGTGCCCAGCTTCAGTTAACTGTGCCCGACGACCTCCACGGTCAAATAAAGGCACATCCAACTGTCTTTCTAAATTTTGCACTTGCAAACTCACCGCAGGCTGGGAGACATAGAGGCTGTCAGCAGCACGCTTAAAACTCCCTTCTGCGGCAATTGCTTTGAGTATTCGTAACTGATCTAAAGTGAAAGGAAGGTCAGACATAAGGCTCAACCCACGAAAAGGTGCATGAGTAATATTAGTAACATTCGGGCTTTCATAGCTTTACTTCGATAAGGCATGAATGATAACAATGCGTATTAAAATCGGAGGCATTACCCGAAGAAGACAGTAGCACAACAGCGAACAGCAAAATCCTCCTTTTTTTATGAATGTGGTATTGGTTGTACAAGATACGGGATGCTTTTAAATTACTTTATCTATGTATACTATTGTGCCGAGTTGGTTCACCCCCACTCATTGTGTCATGCTAGGACTGTTATTGACTTTTGCAATTGCTCACAGCGGAGGAGCAGCCCTGCGGTCAAAAGCAGAAAAGCTCATTGGAGCAAGGCTTTATCGGATTTTATTTGCAATTGTCAGCTTAGTTTTAGCTGTAATATTAATTATTTATTTTTTTAACCATCGTTATGATGGCTTGCAGTTGTGGCAGGTACAAAATGTGCCCGGAATCCAGACTTTGGTCTGGGTATTATCGGCAATTTCTTTTTTATTTTTGTATCCTTCTACATTTAATCTACTGGAAGTTGCTGCTATCTCCAAACCAGAAGTTCATATGTACGAAACCGGAATTATTCGTATTACCCGCCATCCACAAATGGTAGGACAAATAATTTGGTGTGTTGCTCATACTTTGTGGATCGGTACTACTTTTACATTAATTACCTCTATCGGACTAGTAGCGCACCATCTATTTGCTGTATGGCATGGCGATCGCCGTTTGTATGCACGTTATGGTGAAGCTTTTGAAAAAGTGAAGCAACGTACTAGCACTATTCCTTTTGCTGCAATTATCGATGGTCGTCAATCTATAAAAGGTGAAGAATTCTTGCGTCCTGCTTATTTAGGAGTAGCTGGCTTTGTGCTTTTATTTTGGTGGTCGCACCCCTTTTTGATGGACTTAACTAGTAAGGTAAAATGGTAAAGCAATAGAACTCAACGACAAAAGGCAGCAAGCATCTTTACCATAAATATTCTCAAGTTTGAGGACTTATTCGTTGCCACAAATTCAATGTAGGATAAATTCAAACTGTTCTCTCGTATTGATTTACAATTTCCGTAAAAATAAGTTCGTTGGCTTAAGGTACGAATTAACTAGTCTAATACGAGCGATCCTTTAAATAATTTACCCTGACGCAAATATAATTGTTTTGTCTTAGAGGTGTTTTTTTCGGAAAGTAGAGATTAAATAGTATCAAGGTTGCTCGTGTCATCTGTCCGTAAACAATAAACAATAAACGCCAGTTTTGTAATGTTTCGGTTATATTGGATGACGGCAGCTTTGACCAAAAGTTGAAAATTTAAATAGCGATCGCTTTTTGTCATAATTACATGACAAAACTGCTATATCCAAAAATAGATATTTTATACAAGTAAGTAATGCTTTTTCGAGAACATACGAGTATAAAATTCTATAAAGTGCTATTGCTATCAAATTGCAGACGCGATTTTAGTAATGAATGAAAACCATTAAGTTCAAGAGGCATCATGGTGTTGTCGGTTAATGAACGTACATTTACAAAAGAAGTTTTAGAATCTCAAATTCCAGTTTTAGTTAATTTTGAAGCACCTTGGTGTGGCTTGTGTCACATCATAAAACCTTTATTATTACAATTTAAATCTCAATGTGGCGAAGAAATAAAGTTAGTTGGAGTGAATGCCGATGATAATTTCAAATTGTCTAATACCTACAGACTAACAACTCTTCCCACCTTGCTATTGATTGAAAACGGCATAGTGAAAAAGCGTTTAGAAGGTTTTAGCGGTAGAGAAGATTTATTTTCAGCTTTAAGCGAAATAAAATACTGCCACACCAATTTACCCCGAAATTACAGCAGTAAAATAGCAGCAGAATTAAGTCGTCACTCAATAAAGCTTGGTGCTTAATTTAGTTGTGGATATAGGAAATGCTTGAAAAAAGCAAAATTTTTCTCCAAGGCAAGGTATCTTGGCTATATTCTCTTGGGGATATGCTGCTAGATAGGTCGCTTAAAAGCCTCTAATTGCTTTATATTGCAGCATACAAGCGTTTGCATTATCGGCAAAAGTTGGCAATATGCTGTACTACTATTTTAAAAACCCCACCCAAGAGTTATTTGGGTGGGTTTTTTTGTCTAAAATTGTGTGTGTCACAATTATTAACAGTTCCGACTGGAACAATTGCAATGCGAATGGATAATTGATAGGTACCCATGAGATTTTTTTTCTGCTAAATAAATTCTCATGGCAGCCCTTGATGAAGCGTGGAGGCTTTCCTCTGTCGCAACGAAACATTTTCCGCTTCGTAGCAATGTTCTAATAAGAGTACATATTCCAAGAAGTAGGCATGACGGAGATGGAAGTAATCTATCAATATGCTTGGCTGATTCCAGTTTTACCGCTTTTAGGAGCAATGCTGGTAGGCTTAGGCTTAATCTCGTTTAATCAGGTGACTAACCGCCTACGAC
>CAYMZW010000328.1:0-7821 GCA_964395005.1 uncultured Rivularia sp. | reverse complement strand
CCAACTCCATCCGTTGCCCAACTCCATCCGTTGCCCAACTCCATCCGTTGCCCAATTCCATCCGTTGCCCAACTCCATCCGTTGCCGCCACTCCTAACTTTGAATCTAAAATCTAAACTTTATTGATGCAGCAAAATATACAGCCTTTTATAAAAGATTTGGTATTGATTGGTGGAGGACATTCTCACGCTATCGTGCTAAAAATGTTTGGCATGAATCCTTTGCCAGGAATTAGAATCACTTTAATTACGGCGAGCAGCGATACCCCTTACTCAGGAATGTTACCAGGACACATAGCCGGATTTTATACTCACGACGAATGCCATATAGATTTACGGAAGTTAGCAAATTTTGCTCAAGCACAACTATATATAGATTATGTAAATGATATTGATTTGAAAAATAATCGAATTATTTGTGCAAATCGTCCTGATGTCAGTTTTGATTTATTATCCATTGATATAGGTTCTACTCCTGCTACTATTTCTGTATCGGGTGCTACAAAATATGCTATTCCAGCGAAACCTGTAGAGAAATTGCTGCACCATTGGTATGATTTAGTTGAGAAAATTTCAAATAATCCTCAAAAAGCGGTAAACATTGGAATTGTTGGTGGTGGTGCTGGTGGTGTTGAATTAGCGCTATCGATGCAGGGAAATTTAAGGCAATATCATCCGAATTTAGAAATTCATCTATTTGGAAGAGATAATCGATTAATGCCCGATAGTAATCATCTTTTAGGAAATTTGTTGCGACGTAATTTAATTGAGCGTGGTATTACACTGCATTTGGGAGAGACAGTATGTAAAGTTGCACGAGAAGAAGAGATACATGTATCGAATGTAGTATGCGAATCGGGATTAAAGGTTGAGTGCAATTATATATTTTGGGTAACGCAAGCATCTGCACCGAATTGGTTGTCAGCAACGGGAATTAGTACAGATGAACGAGGATTTATTTTAGTAAACGATAATTTGCAATCGTTATCGCATCCCCAGGTGTTTGCTGCTGGTGATATTGCCACAATCAAAAATCATTCTCGTGCAAAAGCTGGAGTATTTGCTGTACGTCAAGGAAAGCCGTTATTTGAGAATTTAAGACGCAGTTTATTAGGAAAAAATCTTAAAAAGTATATACCACAGAAGGATTATTTAAGTTTAATCGGTACTGGTGATGGAAAGGCGATCGCAACTCGTGGATGGTTGACTTTACCACCGAGCAAATTATTATGGCGTTGGAAGGATTACATTGACAGAAAGTTTATGTCCAAATTTCGGGATTTACCGGAAATGGAGAATGGGGAATGGGGCATCGGGCATTGGGCATTGAATAATAAAACAATTCCTAACTCCTCATTCCTAACTTCTAACTCTCTTCCTTGCTCTGGATGTGGTTCTAAGGTTGGTGGTAATGTTTTAGAATCTGTTTTAAATCGTATTCAAGAATCACTTGCTGTTAATCAAAGGGAAGATATTATTATCGGGTTGAATTCTCCGGATGATGCTGCTGTGATGAAGGTACCCACGGGAAAGGTGATGGTACAAACGATTGATTATTTTACTAGTTTAATTAACGATCCTTATATTTTTGCACAAGTTGCTGTCAATCATTGTTTAAGCGATATTTTTGCAATGGGTGCGATTCCCACTAGCGTTTTGGCTTTAGCTACTATTCCCTACGGAAAAAGTTCCACAATTGAGGAAACTTTATTTCAATTATTATCTGGTGCTGTAAAACAGTTAAATCAAGCACAAGTATCTTTGATTGGCGGGCATACTATTCAAGGTGAAAAGTTAGCTTTTGGTTTGTCTTGTAATGGTTTGGGTGAATCAGAAAAACTTTTACGTAAAGGTGGAATGCAGTGTGGTAACGTACTTATTTTGACTAAATCATTGGGTACGGGAACTTTATTTGCTGGTGAAATGCGCCGTCAAGTTAAAGGAATTTGGATCGATAATGCGATAAAATCAATGTTGTTATCAAATCAAGCTGCTGCTGAATGTTTTGTGGAATATGGTGCAACTGCTTGTACTGATATTACGGGTTTTGGTTTGGTTGGGCATTTATCGGAAATGCTTAAAGCTTCAAAAATCGGAGTTGAGTTAAATTTATCTGATATTCCGATTTTGGATGGTGCTAGAGAAATTTTAGCAAAGGGAATTTTTAGCTCGCTTTATCCAGAAAATTTGCAAGCATCGAATTATATTAAGAATTATCAAGATTTTGAATATCATCGCAATTATCCGCTATTATTCGATCCGCAAACTTCTGGTGGTTTGTTAGCTTCGGTATCTGTTGATAAAGCTGATGGTTGTTTGAAGAGGTTGAAGGAATTGGGTTATCAAGAAGCTTCTATTATTGGTGTTGTTGGAGGAGAGGCGATAAGGTTGGTTGAAGATTAAACGCAGAGTTTCGCGGAGGTAAGCGCAGAGTATCGCGGAGTTTAGGAGTTAATTGTATTTCATTCAAAGTTGTTTAAATCTAAGGTGTAATTTATGGAGTTTTCAATATAAGCTTGTTGAGTCCATAATTTACTAAATTAGCTGCTTTACTTATTGCATTTTGGTTACAACTAAGGTGGTCACTGACTCAGGGCTAAAGCCACTGAGCTTGCAAGAGGCGGAACTTGCGTAGTAGTGACTAGACCGTGGGAGGAGAAATCCTTTAGAACCACATGCCACTAATTGGTACAGACCTCCGGGTGCTTCCTCAGCCCGGAATACCTCTAAAGTTATTCGCTTAACTGCTTGATCGAGAGGACATCTTATTAGTGGTGGTCGAGGGGACTTAAACTATACACGAAGGATTATCTCTTTATGCGTGTGCCAGTAGTAGATATCAACGCAAAAGCATTAATGCCGACCAAGCCGGGACGAGCAAGGCGATGGATTAAAGAGGGAAAAGCAATTGGTAAGTGGTCGAAACTAGGTATCTTTTACGTTCAGTTAAAAATTGAGTCAAGCGACAACAAAACTCAAGATATAGCGGTTGGGATTGACCCAGGGAAACACTTTAGCGGCGTTGCAGTACAGTCAAAACAAGCAACTTTGTTTACAGCACATTTGGAATTACCATTTAAGAATGTAACTAAGCGGTTGACTCAACGCGCTATGATGCGACGTACTAGAAGAAGTCGAAGAATTAACCGTAAATTACCTTTCAATCAACGGGCGCATAGACAAAAAAGATTCAACAACCGCAAACAAGGAGGAATGCCGCCAAGTATTAGGTCTAACAAACTTCTTGAGTTGAGAATACTTAAACTAATTACCGATATATTTCCGGTCACTGATGTAGTTTACGAAGTAGTAAAAGCACGCGGTGACAAAGGGTTTAGCCCGGTTATGGTAGGTCAAAAAATGATGCTTGAATATCTAGAAGTTATCAAAAATAAAGGTTATTTTAAGCGCGTCAAAACGATGCAAGGGTTTGATACTCACTTAACTAGGAAACATTTAAACCTTGAGAAAGAAAAAGGTGACAAGTCCTTAAAAATACCTCAAACACACGCAGTTGATGGAATTGCCCTCGCTGCCTCTAAATGGATTAGCTATGGGGTTACGAGTACAAAATCTCAGGCTTGGAGAGGTGAAGTAAAGTTAACTGATTGTTGGTTTTCTGTTATTTCTAGACCTCCAGTATGCAAACGTCAATTGCATTTGTTGCAGTGTTCTAAGGGTGGTAAACGTCGTAAATATGGAGGTTCTACGACACGTCATGGTTTTAGAAAAGGTGATTATGTTGAAGCGGTAAAAGCCGGTAAGACTTACAGAGGGTGGGTTAGTGGAGATACCGTAAAAATGGTTGCCATCAATGATTCTAACTGGAAGCAAGGGCAATACACCGCGAGCAAGGTAAAACTAATCAAACGGTCTACCGGACTCGTTGTGACCACATCTAAACTTAAGCCGACTGCGTTAGCGGAGCGTGACCGCAAGGTCATATAAAATCGCACGCTAGCTTATATCTCAGGTCTAAAGACTCTGAGTTTTACGCCTCTTGAACCCTGATAACTAAATATATATAAAAGTTAAAGTAGGGAACACTATTGCGCCCCTACTAAATAAATTAGGTAATTAGAAAAATTATTTCAGCCTATCTATTAGATGATGGTTTTATGCTTCTTGCTTCTTCTTACGCTTGAGAGTGGAAGTCGTACCAAAAGCACCGACAGCTAATAAACCAAGAATTGAAGCAGGCTCGGGTACTGACTGAGTCGGGTTAGCTTTGGTAACAACTCTAATCCAGTCTCCTGGGCTAGTTACTGTCATTTTCAGATTTAACTTATTACCATCTAGAGTATAGCGTCCTCTTTCACCTTTTTTACCACCTTCAAGACCTCTAGCTTTAAAGCTTCCATACTCAGTACCTTCGGCACCTAAGATAGAGTTACTATTAGCTTCCAATAGACCAGGAGCGTCAGACATGATTCCTAAGATATCTCCATCAAAAAGCCATTCAACAGTTTGACTTACATCAGTATTTCCTACAGAGTCAAGGAAAATCATGTGGCTGTTTACTTCTGTACCTGCTGCAATAAATTTACCAAAATCTACTTCTAAATCTTTTTCAAGAAGAACATTTTGTTTCTCGTTAAAACCTTGCATTAGGTCGCTTACATTTGCATTGATAGCAGTAGTATCAGGAGCATCGATAATCATTCCACCTTCGCTAGCACCAAGTATTGCAGCTTGTGCAGGAGAAGCAGCAGCCATTCCTAAAACCAAACCAACAGTAGCAACAGCTAATTTGTTAAATACTTTCATTTTGTTATTCCCTTCTGAATTAAAATGTGTTTCGTTCTCTATATCTCAGTGATAATTCACAATTAATCGAAGGTGCAAGGGATAATTTAATACTTTCACGTTATCTTTTTCATAATTAGTGTTGTCACTTTTTAGGGCTGGAAAAGACTATTTTTATATGAATATAAGCTTTTTTCTATATATAGAACAGATAATTTTTCAGTAATAAAACTTGTATTATATAGTCAGTATATGAAAACTATTTACAGCATCACCGTATTACTCAGAAAATAAGCTGTAAGCCTACAGTTTAGGGAAGTCGTCTCAATATATAAGAATCATAATTGATTTGTGTCAGCGGAGCGTATCCGCTGACAATATTTTTGCAATTTTAATTTCCCCCTCCTACTTCTTCTGCGGAATCCTTAATTTTTGCTTCGTAAAATAAACTTGCGTCACATCCCCTAAAACATCTTGCTGATTACTTCCTATATTCACCAAAATATGAGTTGGATTGATTTTGGGTAAGGGAGTAGGATGTTCTAGAGTAATTTTACCGTTGATAGATATTTTATTATCTTCTGTTTCTTTCGATTTTCTAATCGAGTGAACTTCTGCATCGCCGTCACCGTAACAGGGTTTACCCAAAGCCAAACTCTTTGCATCGCTGGGAACTTGAAGTAAATAAAAATGATCTGGGCTAAACCATTTATCTTCCTTACCAATATATTTAATTGCCGATTGCGGAACTTTTGCCCATTTATTAACGTCTAACGCCTCCGGGTTTATGACTACTGACATCACAGGCTTAGATTTAAAAGAAACTTGATCGTAAATCGTCCCTTCACTTTCCTTCAATCCGTTTCTATCGTATTTTTCCGACTTTATTTGATTAAGCGGTTTGTTTTTGCCGCATAATTGGGCGCGGTTAGCGTTTTTAGCTTGATTATCGTTGAATAATTTCAAGCTAGTTCCAATTACTGCGATTAGTGTAGTTAATAATAGTCCTTTGAATATTAATCCAGACTTCATTTACCAATACATATATAGTAGTTATAACTACGTTATAGCTCGAATGATATAATTTCATGCAAGTATGTTTCATTACTTTTTGTATTCTTGTCGATCGCGATTTTTAATTAATCATTTGAACCTATCCCACTGCATCAAGTCCATATTTTCAGGGATTTACCGATTTAGAAATATGAGGGCGACATCATATCGATATCTTCCCGATGCTTCCAACCCAAAATGAGCCAAAACTTCTTCGCTTCGATATTCTCCACGAATACAAATAGATGACACTTCTCAATTCCTTGTTTTCTCAACTTGCTCCCGGCTCGTTTTCACAAGCAAACTACCAATTCCCTTCTGGCGATCGCTATCCTTAACCGCTCGCAGGATTTATATAACTGTTTTAAATTTTATAATTCACGATAATTGCAGCAATTATTACAAATAGGATTTATATAACCCCAAGAGATATCTAAATATAATTACTATTTTTTTAGCTTCGGAGTAAAATAAACTACTGAAAAATATAGCGTATGGTGAAAATTTTCTATCTAATCCCCGAATAAAATTATTTGCTGCAATTTTGAAAAATACAGCTTTAGTTGACATAGATTTTTTCAGTTTAAATACGGTTTCAATATTTTCATGGTGATTCAGAATACTCTAATTACTTAGCAAATGCAATAATTCGACATATGAACGCCAAAAAATTTCCGTATTTTGCCATCATTATTAACAAAAGTACATTTATCTTCAAAATTCACTAGCCACTAATGAGAATACTGTCAATAATTTGACGAAATAACGTTGTTTTTTTGAGGTTATCTAAGTCACTTTTCATGGAAAGTACTTTTTTGTGTACAATCTGTTAGGGCGTATGTTGGTTATTTTAATTAAAACAGCTTTAACCGGAAAATTTGCAAGCTAAAAAAGCAAATCGAATTATAAAAATAATTTTAGATAATATCAAGTGTCATTATTTATAATTGAGGTTTAAGTTTAAGTTGAATCAAATAGCTTTAAATCTGATAGTAATTCGTGTAGAAGATTTGATTAGGAGCAAGAAATTTTACGAAATATTGGGAATTAGCTTTTCATACGAGCAACATGGTAACGGTGAAAAACATCTTTGTGCAATATTGTCAGGAATAGTATTTGAAATCTATCCGAGCAGTAATAATATAGATACCTCAGCGGTACGTTTGGGTTTTCGGGTTTCTTCGTTAGATAAGACTATAGAAGAATTACAAGCAATTGAAACAGTTATAGTATCGCCACCAAAGGATTCTGAATGGGGAAGACGTGCGGTAATTTTAGATCCTGATGGTTATAAAATAGAACTTGTTGCTCTTTAGTTGGCAAAGCGATCGCCTATTTAAAAAAACCTTACTAGACGCGGAGTAAGCAGAGGAAAGAGGTTTTCCAGGAGTAGAGCGTGAGAGGAATAATTAATTGTAATTTCCGTATTGGATGAAGAGAAAGGCTGATAACTGATAACTGCTCACTGATAACTGCTCACTGATAACTGTTAACTGACAAACATAACTCTTGCCCTTTTGAGATGTAAACTACTTCTAACTGCGGTTGTTTAAGGATGGGGTTTTGGAGAAACTATTAAAAATATCGCGAATTATCGATGCTTTGAACGAAATTATCGGTAAAATTACTACTTGGCTGGTGTTAGTTTTAGTGGTTGTGGGTGGATGGAATGTTGTCGGCAGATATCTAGGACGCATAATTGGCGCTAATTTGAGTTCAAATGTTTATATTGAAGCTCAATGGTATATTTTTGACTTAATATTTTTCTTTGCTGCTGCTTACGGGCTTAAATATAATGAACACGTGCGGGTGGATGTATTCTACAGTAAATGGAATCCGCGTCGTCAGGCACTTATAGAAATTATCGGTACTCTATTCTTCTTAATTCCGTTTTGTGGTTTAATAATCTTCTATTCTTGGGAAACTATTGTTAATTCCTGGTTGATTTTAGAAAATTCTCCCGATCCAGATGGTTTACCAAGATATCCGATCAAAACTACGATAATTATCTCTTTTGCTCTGC
>CAYMZW010000327.1:0-7928 GCA_964395005.1 uncultured Rivularia sp. | reverse complement strand
TGACTTACGAACACGGTAAGAAAGTTGCGGTGATAGTTAATGAGTTTGGGGAAGTTGGTATTGATAATCAGTTAGTTATTGATACTGATGAAGAAATATTCGAGATGAACAATGGCTGTATTTGCTGTACGGTGCGCGGTGACTTGATGCGGATTATCGGTAATTTGATGAAGCGTCGCGATAAATTCGATCATCTAGTTATTGAAACTACTGGTTTGGCAGATCCAGCGCCGGTTATTCAAACATTCTTCGTTGATGAAGATATGCGCGAACAATTGTTACTTGATGCTGTGGTGACTGTAGTGGATGCTAAGCATATCTGGCAACATTGGGATGCCGAAGAAGCGCAAGAACAAATTGCATTCGCCGACGTAATTTTGATTAATAAAACTGATTTGGTAACGAAAGAGCAGTTAGAAGAATTGGAAAATAAAATTCGGGGAATGAACGCGATCGCAAAAATTCATCGTACCCAAGATGCAAAGTTAGAAATGGATGCATTGCTTGGCGTGAAAGCGTTTGATTTGAATCGAGCATTACAAATCGATCCAGAATTCTTGGGTGAAGATGCTCACGAGCATGATGAAAGCGTTTATTCGGTTGCCTTGGTAGAAGAAGGTGCCCTTGATGGTGATAAATTAGATAAATGGTTAGGCAATTTGTTGCAAACTCAAGGCCCCGATATCTTCCGCACCAAAGGAATTTTGAATATAGCTGGCGATGAAAACCGCTTTGTATTTCAAGGCGTACATATGTTATTAGATGGTAGAGCAGATCGTCCTTGGAAAGAAGGGGAAACCCGTAAAAATGAACTTGTGTTTATTGGGCGCAATCTGGATGAAGCGAAGTTAAAAGAAGAGTTTAAGGCTTGTGTAGCCTAGATTGGGAATTGGGCATGGGGCATAGGGCATAGGAGGATGGAGTGATAAGGAATTTAAATACTATCTGGCGAATATAATTCGCTACTACACCTTCCTAAGTCCGGCAACCTGGAACTTAATGAAATAACCCGCGCAGGCGGGTTTTGCTTGTGTAGCCGCGATTTGTAATCGCCAGGTATGAATAAAATTTTACTTAAAGTATCAATCAATTAACAACTTCTCAAAAACCTTTCCAAATAAAAATAATATTTTTAACCTTAAACCTCTAACCTCTAACCTCTAACCTTTAACCTTTAACCTTTGACCTTTAACCGATCATGTCTCAATCTACCGTCAATTCCCAAGAATTCAAACTAATCTCATCGCAAACTCTTTCAGATTACGTTACCGCCGTTACTTTTTCACCGCAAGGAGATATTTTAGCTGCAACTTCTGCTGCTGGGGAAGTTGTATTTTGGCAAAATCAAAAGTTAGAAACTTTGCAATCTGGGAATGATGAATCTGTAGATTGTGTTGCTTTTTCCTATGATGGTAAATTCTTAGCTGCTGCCGGACAAAATGGACAAGTTAAAATTTGGCAGGGAGATAAGTTAATTGCGACTTTAGAAAATGCTCCTGCTTGGGTTGATAAATTGACTTGGAGTCCTAATTGCAATCATTTAGCTTTTAGTTTAGGACGTAAAGTACAAGTTTGGGATGCAGATACACAAAGTTTAGTTGTTAATTTAGATTTTGATAATTCTTCTGCTTTAGGTATTGATTGGCGAAACGATGGTAAATATCTTGCTGTCGGTGGACATCGCGGAGTTAAAGTTTGGGATACTCAAAATTGGAATGACGAACCATATATTTTAGATATTCCTTCTACGAGTTTATCAATAGCTTGGTCTGCTGATGGAAAATATCTTGCTTCCGGTAATATGGACAAAACCATTGCAGTTGTCGAAACTCAGCTATTACTTTCTAGAGAAGATCCTCTTCCGTGGATTATGCATGGTTTTCCTGGTAAAATTCGTGACATTGCCTGGTCGCAACCAAATTCTAATACGGGAGCGCCTTTACTTGCCTCCTCTAGCGTTGACGGAATTGTACTCTGGGAAAAAGAACTCGGTGAAGATTCTGGTTGGGAAGGAGCAATTTTAACTAATCATGCAGGAATTATTCAGGCGATCGCCTTTGCTCCTAACAGCTTTTTACTTGCTTCTGCTGCTAGCGATGGTTGGTTATGTTTGTGGCAACCCGATTCTCAAGTTTCGCAAATAATTACGGGTGTTTCCGATGGTTTTACCTGCATGGATTGGCATCCTCAAGGTAATAAAATTGCCGCAGGTGGAGAAAATGGCGAGTTGATGATTTGGGGAAAAAGTTGATAGTTAACACTCAGCAGCAATCAAGCCAAGACTTACGCAAAGCCCACCTTTTTAAGGGGGGTTGGGGGGATCAAAAATGTCTGGAACACAGTTATTTCCGTTATTGGTGCGTAAGCCCTACAAGCTTTGAGAATTCAAAATAGACGCATAAATCCATCCGTTGTCAAAATCTAAAACTGTATGGTCGTCAACTCACGAATTCGCAAGATATGATAGGTACTTAAGGGGACAGAGTAAACTATCTAAACTATAAATTATGATAATCGCAAAACTTGTTTTATTTGCTTCACCGATACTTGTTGCTTCCATGTTGTTTTTAGCAAATCCCGCAGCAGCATCTCCTGTTGCTGCGTCTGCAACAACACATATTAATTCAGTATCTGTACAATCCGTTCATGAATTTGCAACAATAAACCAGGTAGATAGATCCAATCCTATTCTCGATCATCTTGGTTGTACTTGTGCTTATTGCGCTGGTGCCGAGTCACCATTACAAGGTGAGTTACCATTTTCCAATCTTTGATAAATTAAATATACGGTTAAATATACGGTTTGGAATTATTCAAAGCAGATGTTTTTTTAATAAATGATGCTTTCTGACCAAAATAAGCAACCTGGTTTTTTTGAAACCGGGTTTTTTTATTTTTAGGACTTATGCAACAATAACAGAAAATGTAGTGTTTCAAACATTTAATAACCTCAAAATTGCTAACTTTAGATCGTTTCGGTTTGTATCGGAATAATTCAAATTGTCTCTCTCTTTTTTCTTCCTCTGCGCCCTCCGCGTCTCTGCGGTTTTTTTTACTTCCGGTGCAACCTAAATTGATATGATTTATTTATTCTGACTATTTTAAAAATCTATACATATATTCAGCTAAAATTAATTGATAAATAAAAACAAATAAGACATTTTGTCATACATAAAAAAAGTTCATATATACAGTTGATGCGAATTACTTTAGACAATTAATTGATATGATTATTTGCTGTATGTGTAATTTGACTCAAAAGAGAACTGCCTGCATGATACTACAAGCTACTGAAAATCCTCCACAGCAAGATATTATTGCTAATTCCAAGAGTCCGTTATCCGTCGTAATTAAAGGTGAAAAAGCTACACCCGTAAATCAACTTCCTCAATCTTGGCAAGATATTTTTACAGGTAAATCTAATACTAAGCTTTCTAATGCTGAAGATTATGTGAAAATGGCACAGCTATTTCTTCACAAAATGTCTCGCGGTGATGTCGATTTGTTCAACGAATCGGAACATTTGCACCACTTAAAGCCTGCTTTTTGTGAAATCTTTGCCAGTTTAGCTTGGCAAGCTCTTGAGTTTTACGGTAAAGATTTCGATGTAGATAGATATCCTAATTTTAACCAAATTGAAAAAGAACTTTCCCCAGAAGATGACGAATATAACGATCGCAAACAAATTGTAGAAATTGGTAAAGCTTTGTTTGCAGAGTTCGGTTACGATTTACCAGCTTCTTTTTATCACGTACATTTAGCTCCTGTATATAGAGAAGAAGTTTCGGAAATTCGTCCGTTAAGATTTTCTGAGGAAGATAAAAATCATGCTCGTGCTTGGGATGCTTCTTTACACGGACAAAAAGTATTTCCGATTCAGTTGATGGTACAAAGTATTTCTTCTAAACACGGGTTTTTTCAAGAACATGGTTGTGGTTGTAATCACGCAATGGCAAGAGTAGGTTCTACCGACACCTCTTTTGATTATCAAATCCGTCCAGAAATGCGTAATACCTGGATTCGTGACTTTATTTGGACTGTATGGTACGAGTATGCTTTCTTTAAATTTACCCCGGTAACTCGTTTTTTAGTTGATTAAAAAGATACTTTGGTATCAATTTTCAGTAGGTTAAGACATTTAAGTATTCTTAACCTACTTTTGTTATTTATGAGGGGAATGGGGAACAGGGAACAGGGAATGGGGAACAGGGAACAGGGAAAAGAAAAGGTTAACGATTTAAGTTCGTTCGCAAGTAGAGATTAGGAGAAAATAATTTAATACAGGTAATTTTACAGGTAGTTTAGCAAATTAATTTACATAATTATTACTCAATAATATAGCTGTTCCTCCATTCCCTATTCTTCATTCCCCATTCCCTATATTAACAATTATCTATTCTTATCCATTTATTTTCGGATTAACCGCTAATTCCATGCATTAATATTGTGAGATGTTATGATTTGTTGAGAATTATTTTTCAAACGCGAGGAGTCTTATTATGAGTAATCCGTCATTACCAAGTTATCCAAGTAAACCAAAAATGCTGCAAAGTCTGTTTTCGGATGCATATAAAACCGCAAAACAGGGATTATGTGGAGATAGAGTTCTTGCTGAGAAAAGTAAGGTAGAAGAAAGATTAGCAATGTGTTCTGTTTGTGAAAAGTATGATGCAGAAGCCAAGCGCTGTACTTTATGCGGATGTTTTATGCTGGTAAAGGCAAATATTGAAACTTCCGAATGTCCGGATGGTAAGTGGTAGATTCCTGTTATTGGCAATAGTTTTTATGGCTGTCAAATCTCTTCTTGAATATCCCAATCCTTTATTAAGACAAGTATCAACTAAAGTTGATATTTTTGATTCAGATTTGCAAGCTTTAGTTGATGATTTAATTGATACAATGCTTGCTGAAGATTCTATGGGATTAGCTGCACCTCAGATTGGAAAATTAAAACAAGTATTTATTTTAAATAAGAAACGCATCGCAGGTGATAAAAGTAAAAATTATCAATCCGAAGATATATTGTGTATTGTTAATCCTCAAATAGAGCATCAAGAAAATCCCATCGATTCAAGTGAAGGATGTTTGAGCTTTCCAGGAAGACGAGAAACTGTAAAACGATTTAATAATATAAGATTAAAGGCTTTCGATCGAGAAAATAAACCTTTTAATCTTATTGGTGACGGAATGTTATCGATTCTTATTCAACATGAAATCGATCATTTGAATGGCATACTTTTTATCGATAGGTAATTAGGAATAGGGCATTGGGCATTGGGCATTGGGCATTGGGCATTGGGCATAGGGCATTGGGCATTGGGCATAGGGGATTGGTAATTGGTAATTGGTAATTGGTAATTGGTAATTGGTAAGTAAGTTGGCAAAAATAAACACAACGGCGGTAACAAAATATAAATGAGCATCAAACCCTTACTCCTGCTTTCTACTCCCTACTCCCTGCTCCCTACTCCCTTACCCTAATTACAATTTTCAACGCCTCACTACTTAATTGATAATTGATAATTACTTAATTAACTGCGCGTTTTTGTTGAAAAACTGCCGAGAAAGGGCAATAGTCAGTAATATTGTTGTTAATAAGTTGCTGAGTGCCACCATAAACATAAGTAGAATTTGATATGATGCTGCTTCGGATGCGGTTTGGAAGGGAACTTTGTCGTAGTCAACACCGCTAATTATTATTCCGCTCATAAATCCGGGTATTGTTACCATGCCGATTATCATCATTTGATTGATGGTAGGAATTAATCCTGCACGAATGGAATCTTTTTTATACTGCTTAATAGCTTGTTGCGGAGTTGCACCCAAACTAAGGTGAGTTTCTATTTCCGCATGACTTGCATTGATTGTGCTGACAAAACGTTCTCCGGCGATCGCGGCGGCATTCATGGCATTACCTAATACAAAACCAGCTAGAGGAATTACGTATTGTGCTTGGAATAATCTATCGGGTTGAATTATCAGAAAATTTGTGTAAATTAAGGTAAATGCCGTACTCAACAACATCGATCCCCACACCAAAGGCAAAATCCCAGGCATTTTCTGAGCTATACGATTTTTAGTCACAATCGCCGCAAGAGTTAGCATTACCGCTAAAATCGCCAAAACTGCCCAAAAATTATCTAAGGCGAGAATAAAGTCTAAAATGTATCCCAACACCAATAATTGTAGGATAGTTCTGACGCTAGCAAGGGCTAAATTTAATTCCAGTCCGATTTTTTGCCAAAGAGATAAACCGATGGCTATAATCATTAATCCGGAAGCAATACCCAAGTCTAAAAAATCTAGTTGTATTAGTTCTGACATATGAATAAATAAGGGAATAGGGAGTAGGGAGTAGGGAATGGGGAGTAGGGAGTAGGGAATGGGGAATGGGGAATAGGGAATAGGGAATGTAGAGACGCGATATATCGCGTCTCTACAACTGTTTCGGTTTGCAATGAACCCGTTTCATACATAAAATCAGCAACGCCCATTTTTTCTGTTCCCCGTTGCCTGTTTCCTGTTCCCTGATTCTTAACTAATTGCATTTCTTTTCCGATTTACTCAGCTACCTGATGTATCAATATACGAAGCCAAACGCTTTAGACAACAGTAGAAACTAGATGTTATATTGCCGATAATTAAGTGAAACTCTTGTGAATTGCGTATTATGGACGACAGTATTAACCAGCAAATACGATTAAAAATCTAACAAGTAATTCAGCACTATCATCTATATTCATATAACAAAAAAGCTCATGATACAAAGTGTCAAATCTATTCCTGCTTTTGATAATAAACAGCAATATTCTACTATCGCCGCAGAAGTAAGTGAAGCTGTTTTAGAAGTTCTATCTTCGGGAGGTTATATTGGTGGCCCTTTGGTGGAAGGATTGGAGCAACAGCTTGCTGCTTATATAAATGTCAGTGAATGCGTAGCTTGTAACTCAGGTACGGATGCTCTTTATCTAGCTTTAAGAGCCTACAATATTGGTGCGGGAGACGAGGTAATTACCACACCTTTTACTTTCGTGGCTACTTGTGAAACCATCAGCGCGGTAGGTGCAAAGCCAATATTCGTAGATATCGATGCAGCTACTTATAATTTAGATTTGCAGCAAGTTGCAGCGGCTATAACACCTAATACCAAAGCGATTATTCCAGTTCATTTATTTGGACAACCCGTTGATATGACAGCGTTGATGGAATTAGCCAAAGCTAAAAATTTACTAGTAATAGAAGATTGCGCTCAGTCTACGGGAGCGCTGTGGGATAACCAGAAAGTAGGAAGCATTGGAAATATTGGTTGCTTCAGCTTTTACCCTACCAAGAATTTAGGTGGATGCGGCGATGGTGGTGCAATTACCATTAATGATGCAGAAATTGCTCAAAAAATCCGAGTATTAAAAGATCACGGACAAAAAACTAAATACCACTACGAAGAAATTGGTGTAAATAGCAGATTAGATTCTATTCAAGCAGCTATCTTACTAATAAAATTACGTTATTTAGATACTTGGAATACTCAAAGACAGAAAATAGCATCTCGCTACGATGAATTTCTCAAACACGTTCCCGGCATCGTAATTCCTCAGCAATTATCCGGAGGTACGGGAGTATGGAATCAATACACCATTAGCGTATTGGATGGCAAAAGAGATTTATTGCAAAATCGGTTAAAAGAAATGGGTGTAAATACAGCAATTTACTATCCACGTCCTTTACATTTACAGCCAGTTTATCAAAGTTTGGGTTATCATCCCGGACAATTGCCGGTAGCAGAGCAAGCTTGCAACCAAGTTTTATCTTTACCCATGTTTCCAGAACTTTCTCAACAGCAGCAAGAAAAGGTTGTTTACAGTATTAAAGAAGTTATGGGTTGATTGATAGTTGTTAGTTGATAGTTGATAGTTGATAGTTGATAGTTG
>CAYMZW010000326.1:0-7944 GCA_964395005.1 uncultured Rivularia sp. | reverse complement strand
TTGGAAGAAGAGTTATGAATACAAACGAATTACCTCTACAAGAACTCTTCACCAAATTAAGGGAAGCCGGTTTACCCCTCGGTATTGATGAATATCAGTTAGTTTTACGGTCTTTGCAAGGTGGTTTTGGCATTGCTGACAAGGCTGCTTTGAAACGTTTGTGTCAAACTTTGTGGGTTAAATCTGAAACAGAAAAATCTATATTAGATTATCACTTTGAACAAGTGATGGTTAGCGATGCAGCTGGAGTTGCATCAGAAACAGATAATCAAACTGTTAATAAATATCGTATTGTTCCTTTTGTAATTCTAGGAATGCTAGGAATGCTAGGAATTGGAATTCTTTTTGGTATGAGAGAATTCCGACAACCACGAACCACCCAGCCGATCGCAACACCTACTCCAATCGCAACAGTAACTGAGGAACCAGAATTACCTCAACCGCCACCAACCCAGCCAGAACAACCAAACCCACAACCAACCCAACCAACTCAGCCGGTAAAACCCATCCCTCGTACAATGCAGCCAAATTTGGTTGTTTGGATTATTCTATTTTTAGCGGCTACAGCTTGCGAGTATTTACTGTACCGCTGGGTATCTAATTGGTTATCTAAGAGAAAAGCTCAATCCACTTCAGATTCCCCTGCTTCTACTCCACCACCAACTAACCAAGATGAGGTACAAGTAGTCAAATCAGTGTTACAAGCTAGCAGTAACCATCTGATCGGTGAGTTTTTACCAGTTACAAATCGGCAAATGAAACAAACTTGGCGCTATTTACGCCGTCGGGTACGTGAGGGAAAAGGTACAGAATTAGATGTAAAAGCAACGATTAACCATATTGGCAACCAGGGTATGTTAATCGAACCCGTGCTGATTCCACCTCGGGTAAATCGAGCAGAATTGCTGTTATTAATTGACCAAGATGGTTCAATGGTACCTTTTCATACGCTATCACAGAGATTAGCAAAAACTGCCTTCGGTGGTGGTCGTTTGGGCAGAACTGGTATTTACTATTTTCACAATTGTCCCGTTGAATATCTTTACCGCGATTCTTATCATCAGCAAGGGGAATTAGTCAATCATATTGTTAATCATGTTTGCTCCGGGCGCACGGCTGTATTAATTTTTAGCGATGCTGGTGCTGCTCGTGGCGGCTACAGCGAAGAGCGTTACCAATTAACTCAAGAATTTATCACTCAGTTACAACAAAAGGTGCGTCACATTGCTTGGCTCAATCCCATGCCGAAAAAGCGTTGGCTGAATACAACAGCTGGTGAAATTGCCAGCCTTATTCCCATGTTTGAAGTCAGCCGAGCGGGTGTGCAGGATGCTATTAGTGTACTGCGCGGACGACCTACGAATTTTGAAGGGCGCAGGAAATGAGCAGGGCGGTTTTCACTTGTGTGGAATAGAGTTTGATACCTCACCCCGCCCTCCGGGCACCCCTCTCCTTATAAAAGAGAGGGGAAAAGTGAAGTGTTCGGTTACTAACAACCTATTTACAATGCCCAATGCCCAATGCCCAATGCCCATTTCTCAACCAACAACTAACAACTAACAACTAACAACCAATAAAAATGAGCAGAATCAAACCTGAAGTAGCCCAAAGACGGATTACATCTTTTACTAAACGCTTTGGAGAAGCCCATCTGTATTTGGCTTATCATGCTGCTTTTCCCTTGGCATTAACACCGGATTTATTGTATGGTTTGTGGGTTAATTTCCAAAAGGATATTCAGGAGCAAGTTTTAGGTATACCTTGGATAGCTGTAGGCGATCTATTACTTTCTGCTTTATGCTCGGAGGTGGGGCATGAACTTTATGAGATGGATTTGGCAGTGCGGAATCAACTGCTAAACCAATTAAACTCAGATCAGCGCTTCGGTAAACAGCGAATTAAGCAACTCTCAGATTTCTTGCTCGAATATGCTCGCCAACAGCTTCACAGTGACGATCCAGATATTCAAGATTTTGCTAAAACTCAGCAGTGGATTGCTTTAGCATACACCCAACCCACTCAAGCAGCTCGCGAACTGGCATTGGCATTTTCAAATTTAAACCAGCAAGATAAAGCGGAAATGGTGAGAATGGCATCGCTAACCGAAACATTTACCGAACCATTAAGTGAATTTCAACCGCTACTAATTTACGCTCGTGGGATGGATAAATTTGCTCGCGGGGATTTGTCTGCTGCAAAAGCGGAGATTAAAAAAGCTCTCAAAAAAAGAAATAATATACAGATTGACGATATCAATTTACCTATCCCCGAACAAATAAAGCCCCCCTTATTGAGAGGGGTTGGCAGGATCTCTCGCAGGCAGTTTCTCAAGTGGACTGGCTTTGGAGGAGTCGGTTTAGTGACAGCACTAGTCACCCGTGAATTATCTCAGACTTTACAATTACAAACCTTTCCATTTGAAACTGTTACTGTAAATGCCCAGGGAGTTGAGATCCAGCGTCGCGATGGTGAAGCAAAATACTTTGTGGAAAACTTAGGAAACAATCTTCCCTTAGAAATGGTACAGATACCAGGGGGAACTTTTAGAATGGGTTCACCACCAGATGAAGCTCAAAGAAGTGATGCAGAACAACCGGAGCATCAAGTTACTGTTCCTGAGTTCTTCATGGGGAAGTACGCTGTTACCCAAGCCCAGTATCAAGCAGTTATGGATAAAAATCCTTCTAACTTCAAAGGGGAAAACCTACCTGTAGAAACTGTATCTTGGAATAATGCAGTGGAATTTTGCAAAAAGCTGAGTCAAAACACGGGACGTACTTATCGTTTACCCAGTGAAGCCGAATGGGAATATGCTTGTCGTGCTGATACTACTACACCTTTTCACTTTGGCGAAACAATCACCAGCGAGTTAGCGAACTACAGAGGGAGTGAGACATATGCTTCTGAACCACCAGGTGAATATCGCCAGCAAACAGTAGAAGTAGATGTCGAAAGTTTTTTGCCAAATTCTTTTGGTTTATATCAAATGCATGGTAATATATGGGAGTGGTGTTTAGACACCTGGCATGATAACTATCAAGGAGCGCCCTCAGATGGTAGCGCTTGGATTGGTAATAACCAAGCTGATGTTCATCCAGACTGGGAACAGCTTGATAGATTATACAGTAATTTAAATAGTGATAATGATTCTCAATCAAGAAGGCTGCTGCGCGGCGGTTCTTGGTACAGCGTTCCGTGGTATTGCCGTTCGGCGTATCGTGTCAGGTCCGTACCGGACCTCAGTTAAGACTACATCGGGTTTCGGGTTGTAGTTTCGGCTGCGAGGGCTCTTTTCTCTTCACTTTAGCCCTTTTGCACTCTACTCTTTTTTATTTACCCTAAACCCGCCGAAGGCGGAATTTTTTTTCTTTTTTTTAGTTATTCAGTTTTAATTTTTAGTTTTGTTTTAAATCTGGCATGATTTAGTATTCTTATTATTTCAGTAAGGCTATGGTTTGTCAAGTTTTTTTGGTAAGGATATTTTTAGGTAAAGTGTGCCTTTGAGTATTACAGTGTGATAAGTGAGATATCCACGCAAATGCAAGACTTACCTATTGTGCAAAAGACCTACGATCTGATTCAGTGGTACGTGCCAATTTTAGATCGTCTACCTAGAAACCACAAATTTAGTTTAGGAGACAGAGTTATAGCAGGACTTTACGACTTGTTGGAAGGGTTGATTTTAGCGCGATACGCTCAACAAAAACTACCTCAGTTAGAATTATTGAATGCAAAGTTAGATGTTTTGCGTCACCAAACACGACTGTTATTTGATTTTCAACAGTTCAACGAGCAACGATACGAATATGTTGGACAACTTATTAATGAAATTGGAAACGAATTGGGTGGTTGGATAAAACAACAGCGCCAAAAAGGCAATTATAAAAAGTTGGGATGATTTTTATAAAACGTCATTGCGAGCTGAAGGAAGCAATCTCAAGATCCTGCGATTGCTTCGTTTCACTGCGTTACACTCGCAATGACATCCACCAGGGTGATTTAGCGGAAATGATATGAAACGATACTCCAATCTTTATCCACAAATAACAGATTTTGGCAATTTAATCTTAGCAGCACGTAAAGCACAACGGGGAAAACGGTTTCGAGAAAATGTTTTAAGATTCAACTACAACCTGGAATTAGAACTGGCAAAAATTAAGCGCGAGTTAGAGTCAAAAACCTATCAGCCAGGTGGTTACAAAACCTTTGAGATATTTGAACCCAGACCAAGGATGATTTCTGCGGCACCCTACCGAGACAGAGTGGTACATCATGGTTTGTGCAATATTATATTACCAATTATTGAAAAAAGTTTTATTCAAGATTCCTACGCCAATCGTAGTGGTTTTGGTACTCACAAAGCATTGCGTCGCTTCACTAACTTTGCTCGTTCTAGTCGCTATATTTTGCAGTGCGATATCAAGAAATATTTTCCCAGTATTGACCATGAAATTCTCAAATCCCTTTTACGTCGCAAACTCAAATGTGACGATACTTTGTGGTTAATAGACACAATTATTGATAGTAGTAATCCCCAACTTTCTGCGATTGAGTTTTTTCCTGGCGACGATTTACTATCACCTTTACAGCGCAGAATTGGATTACCCATTGGCAACCTAACCAGTCAATTTTTTGCAAACGTATATCTCAATAGTTTAGACCACTTTGTCAAAGAGCTTGACTTTGTTGTTAATTTTGTAGTCAACTTTGTACAATAATAGTCAACTAAGACTATGGTCTTAATTTTAAAATAAAAAAAATTATCGAAATGATAATCTCGATGCTTAGGGGAGAAATATAAGTAATTTTTGTTGCTCATAAAGATAGATTATGTCGGGAAGGTATTTGATGAAGGTCGAACAATTAGCTAAGTATTCTGATTGTCGAATTATTGTAGCTAACCAAACACAACTATCTCCTTCCGAGCGAGCTTTGTAATGATTTAATATCTATTGTTCAAAGATTTCTTGTAGGTTGTATGGATTAAGAAGTTATTCAAAAACCTTAAAAAAGAATTAGCAGAAAGTATTTACAACCTTGATAAGTACGAATTAGAATGTTTTAGTGAAGCAATTCAATGTTGAGATAATTTTTGATGTCCGAATTTATGTTACTTGGTGTTAAAACTAAATTGAACTTATCAAAGAACCAAAAAGTTTTGATGTCAAAGCACGCAGGCATCAAAAGATTTACATTTAATTGGGGACTTGCTACCTGGAAAGACCTTTATAATTCAGGATGTAAATTCAATTATCGAACTCTAAGAACTTTCTTTAACAAAAATCTTAAAAAAGAATATCCTTGGATTAAAGGAGAAGGTATATGTCAGAAAGTAACTGAGTTTGCTTTTGAAGACCTAAATTCTGCTTTTACACGTTTTTTCAAAAAACAAGCAAGTTATCCTAATTTCAAGAAAAAGGGCAAAAATGATTCTTTCACTATAAACAACTGTGGCAAAGCAATGCCATTTGGTGGAAAATCAATTAAATTACCCGTAATCGGTTGGGTAAAGTTGCATGAAGGTTTGCCTCACGGAACAACATCAAAAGTAACAATATCGAACATAGCAGATGATTGGTATATCTCTTTTACTTACAATCAAAAGAAACCAGAAAATACATTTTCTAAAATAGAAGCTGTTGGTGTTGACTTAGGAGTTAAAACATTAGCTACTTTATCTACTGGAGTTATTTTTAATAACGCCAAGTACCTCCGAAGTAATCTCAAAAAATTAGCTTGTTTACAAAAACAGCTAGCTCGTAAAGAATATGGAAGTAGTAACAGAAAGAAATTAAAAATAAAGCTTCAAAGAATGTACCGAAGAATAGCTTTTCTTAGAAAAGACTTACTCCATAAAATTACTCATTACATATGCAAAAACCACGCGAAAATTGTAATAGAGGATTTGAATATCTCTGGAATGTTATCTAACGGTAATTTAGCTTTATCAATTTCTGATTGCGGCTTCTATGAATTTAAACGACAGTTAGAATACAAATCTAAAAAGTTTGATTGTCAGCTAATAATTGCTGATAGATGGTTTGCTTCATCAAAAATATGTTCAACTTGCGGACATAAGCATGAAACTTTAACATTAAAAGACCGTGTTTATGAATGCTCAAATTGCGGATTGAAAATTGATAGAGATTTAAATGCCGCGCTGAATTTAGCCAAACTTGCATACTCTATCTAACAAGAAAAAATCGAGGATGGCTTGTCCTTGAAAGCCTGTGGACGGATAACTGCTCCGATGCTCCGGTTGAAACAGGAAGTAGAAGTCGTAAGAGTCAGGTGTCAGACTTGTCCAGACTTTACAGAGCAGCAACTGAGAGGAAAAAAGTATATTCGCTACGTAGATGATTTTGCTTTATTCTCAGACGATAAAGATTTTTTAGCAGAAGCGCGAGTGGCAATAGAAGAATATTTGTGCAGTTTGAGATTGAAACTTCATCCTGTCAAAAGCCAACTATTTGAAACCCGTTATGGTGCGAATTTTCTGGGATTTCGCGTTCTTCCAGACCGAATTCGGGTGCGTACAGAAAACCTCCGACGAGGACGAAAGAAATTGCGACAGCTGCAAAAAGACTACGCTCAAGGTAAAATCAACTATCAAGACGTATCTTGCTCAATTCAAAGTTGGCTAGCCCATTTAGAACATGGGGATACCTGGCGGTTGCGTCAAAAGATATTCACATCTGTTGTTTTTGCAAGAGAGTGAAGATAGGGCAGGCACTTCCGGATGCTGCGCGGCGGTTCTTGGAACAACAATCCGAGGAATTGCCATTCGGCGAATCGTAACAGGAACGAACCGGACAACAGGAACAACAACATCGGGTTTCGGGTTGTAGTTTCGGCTGCGAGCGCTCTTCGTTTGTCAGAACTATCAGATGGGAATCTGTTAGGCGTACAGTAGAAGAGTCCAGACCTGTTCTAGCGATGTTGGCGACAGCATCCAAAAATCAAATCGGGTTGGGGTAGCCTGGTAGGTATAAAAGTCGAACGGTTTCTCAACCTCGATTCGGCTAATGCGATCGCTCTACATCACGGCGCTAAAATGAATCCATAATAACTCCCCAGTCTTAGCCATGTCCTTAGCCAAAGAAGTATATATATCCCAAACGTACACAGAAGATGTGATTTTTCCTAAAGGTGATTTATATAGTGATGAACCAACCTTGGAAACCGAACTGCATCTCAGACAAATTATTTTACTATTTAAATGTCTAGAATGGTTGTGGCGAGACAGAAATGATTTTTACGCTGCGGGAAATTTAACAATTTATTACAGCCAGAATAAGCGTAAAAACGAAGACTTCCGAGGACCAGATTTTTTTGTGGTGCGAGACACACAACGCAAACTTCGTAAAAGCTGGGTAGTGTGGGAAGAAGATGGTCAGTATCCCCATGTAATAGTAGAAATTCTTTCAGAATCAACAGCGAATACAGATAAAGAAGCTAAGAAAAAACTTTACCAAAATACCTTCCGCACCCCCGACTATTTCTGGTTCGATCCATATACTTTAGAATTTGCCGGATTTCATTTAGTAGATGGTGAATACGAACCTTTACAACCTAACGAACAAGGATATTTATGGAGTAAACAGTTAGGTTTATATCTGGGTATTTACGAAGGATTATTGCGATATTTTACAACAGAAGGAAAGTTGGTTCCCACACCAGAAGAACAAGCAGAGAAATTAGCCGCAAAGTTGCGAGAATTAAATATCGATCCAGATAGTATTTAAGGTTAATTTACAGCAGTCACTTCACTTCCTGTAATTGATGAGAAACATTAACTTGTGGCAATGGCTCTAATGAAGTGCTTATAGGAGAGTACTTGCAATAGCAGATGACAATTGATTCAAAATCCGCATCATCCTCCTTGGTAGACTTATATTCTTCTACCTTGACAACTTCCCAATCACCGACACGACTGTGAGTACT
>CAYMZW010000325.1:0-7965 GCA_964395005.1 uncultured Rivularia sp. | reverse complement strand
TAATTGCAACTGCAACAGCGGATATTGTTAGTAGAGAAGATTTAGCAACATTACAGCGTTTACAAGAAGAATTTAGTGCAGAGTTAGCAACCTTGCGCGGTAGAGTAGATGCACTTGAAGCTCGTACTGCTGAATTAGAAGCAAATCAATTTTCGACAACTACTAAATTAAAAGGTGAAGCGATTTTCAACCTCACCAACGTTTTTGGTGACGAGCAAGCCGATAATGATAACGACCCCGATAATAACCTCGATTTAGACAGCAACATAACCTTTGCTAATCGAGCTCGTTTAAATTTGCTGAGTAGCTTTACTGGAAAAGACCAATTACAAATTCGTTTAACAGCCGCTAATATCGAGCAAAATAACAGTCAAACTGGTACTAGAATGACCCGTTTAGGTTTTGCTGGCGACAATGGCAACGATGTTGAGATTGATAAAATCAACTACTCCTTCGACTTAGGCCCAGCACGGGTAAAGATCGCAGCTAATCACGCAAAGACTTATGACAGCATTAGCCACTTCAATCCCGTCTTCAAGAGTAGTGGTGGTGGTTCTATCTCGCGCTACGGACGCTTTAGCCCGATTTATCGCCTTGGTGGTGGTGGTGCTGGTGCATTCGTAACCTTAAATCCGAAAGGAAAAATTAGCTTGTCTGGTGCTTACCTTGCATCAGAAAGTAGCGATCCCGATAATGGTGCGGGTATTTTCAATGGTGATAACACCGTATTAGGGCAGTTAGAATTTAAGCCGAACAAGGCTGTGAATGTAGGTTTAACTTATGCTCGTAGCTATTACGGTACAGAACCTGATGAAAACGGCGATCCAAGTTTGAATCGTATTTTAGAAAGTACGGGTAGTACATTTGCAAATAAACCATTTAATAATGTTGCTACTATAGCGAATCACTACGGCGTACAAGCTAACGTTAAAGTAGGTTCTAAAATATCTGTTGGTGGCTGGTATGGTTTTGCAGATGCAGATCCAGCAGAAGGAGCGGGAGATGCTGAAATTCAATACTGGGCTGCAAATATAGGTATCAAAGATTTTGGTGTTAAAGGGAGTACTCTTGGTGTAATTTTCGGTCAGCCTCCTAAAGTAACCGATAATGATGACGGTACTCGTGAAGATCGAGACACTTCTTATCACCTAGAGGGACTTTACAAGTTGCCCATCAATGATAATATTGCCATCACTCCTGGCATATTAGTGATTTTTAACCCAGAACATGATGACAGAAACGACACCATTTATGTTGGTACGCTGCGTACAACTTTCAAATTTTAAGTTGGTGTTAGCAATTTAATCAAATGCTTATAATTTTAACAGAGCCTGCTTTTGCAGGCTTTTTTATTTAATTCAGATAAAAACGAAATGCAGAATATAACTTGTTCCTATCGGTAGTTTTAACAGCAAACTACTATTTCGCCACATTAATTTTGAGAGGTAATAAAGGTATGTCCTAATGTCAAGCACGGACACGCTCGAAGACCGTAGTAGCGCTGTCTTCGCCTCATGATTGCGGATTCGGAAGCGGAATTAGTAGTATAGTATCGCTTTGGCGCATCATATTACGGAATCCGGAGGAGAAGGCGGTCTTTACTACGAACCTTTCAAAATTAATCGGGTAAACCATTAGTAAAATAAGCCTGTAGTAATAGCAAGCTTTTTCAGACTCTATGTCTTGAGTAGAATTACCGTGCAACGCCATACTGATAGAATACTCAACTAACTCAATAAGTACAATCGCTTACTTCATAAATATATATAAGTAAAACTTCCTACTTATGGTTAGATGGATGTTTCGATATCAACGTTGCATGGGATAATTATCAAGCATTATGAAAAACCATTTTAAAAATTTTCTTCAACTAAGCTCAGTTTTGACAGCAGTTTCTTGTATTGCTGCAAATCCTGTATTAGCAGCAGAAGAGCAATTTACTACCGTTACCGAACTATCAGGAGAAGAAAATCCGATGGCTCAGGTAACGTCAGTATCTCAATTTTCCGATGTACAGCCAACAGATTGGGCGTTTCAAGCATTGCAATCTTTGGTGGAGCGATATGGATGTATAGCAGGTTATCCCAACGGAACCTATCGCGGTAATCGCGCTATGACTCGTTATGAATTTGCTGCTGGATTAAATGCTTGTTTGAATCGGATCACCGAGCTTATCGATTTAGCAACGAGAGATTTGTTAACTAGAGATGATTTAATAACTTTACAAAGATTGCAGTCGGAATTTGGCCCAGAATTAGCAACTTTGCGCGGTCGTGTAGATGCACTTGAAGCAAATACGGCTCAATTAGAAGCCAATCAATTTTCTACCACTACTAAACTTAAAGGGCGAGCGATATTTAACTTATCCAATGCTTTTAGCAATCAAAGAGCAGACAATGATAACGATCCAGATAATAATCCCGATCTTGAGAGCAATACAACTTTTTCCAACCGTGTCCGAATAAACTTGCTTAGTAGCTTTACTGGTACAGACGAGTTAGAACTTCGTTTAAATGCTGGTAATATCACTAGATACAATCGTCAACCTGATAATAGCGGTATTACAGGTACCGATATGACTCGTCTTTCTTTTGATAATGTTTTTGGGGAAGCTAACAACGATGTTGGTTTGGATAAACTCAGTTATGCTTTCAATTTGGGTGATGCATTGCGGGTAAAAGTTGACGCTACCAACGCCGAATTCTTTCAAAATGTAAATACTTTTAACCCTAACTTTGAAGATAGCGGAACGGGTGCGATATCTCGTTACGGACGTTTTAGCCCTATTTATCGGCAAGGTACTGGTGGTGCTGGTTTAACCGTAACTGCTAATCCGCGAGGAAATATTAAATTAACAGGTGCTTATTTAGCCCGCAAACCTAGCGATCCAGAAAGCCCGAATGGGGTTTTCAACGGTGCCAATAGCGTTTTTGGTCAAGTAGACTTCGAGCCATCCGATTCTTTGAATGTTGGCTTCACTTTTGCTCGTACTTATCGTAATACTGCTGGAGGAAATAGAGCAAATATATTTAGAAGTACGGGTAGCAGTTTTGCTAATCAACCCTTTGGGAATACAGCTAGTACGGGCAATCATTACAGCGTACAAGCAAACTTCCGACCCGCTTCTAAAATAAGTGTCGGCGGTTGGGCAGGTTATTCTACTATGGAAGCCTTAGCCGGAGCAAATGAAGGTGCAGGTGCAGAGGTGTTTTACTGGGCTGCTAATTTAGGTATCAGAGACTTTGGTACAAAAAATAGTCTTTTAGGTATTATTTTCGGTCAGCCACCAAAAGTTACCGATAATGATATAGATGATAACGAAGATCCTGACACCTCTTATCATTTAGAAGCTTTGTACAGGCTGCAATTAAACGATAATGTTTCGGTAACACCAGGAGTATTAGTTATTTTCAATCCAGAACACAATGAAAATAACGACACTATTTATGTGGGTACCTTACGTACTACTTTCAGTTTCTAGAATTATTGCCGATCTAGTAGTCAACCACATTAATTTTGAGAGGTTCGTTTTCTCCTAAACGTAGGGAGACGTTATGTATAACGTCTCTACAAACCGTCAAAATATCCAATTGTAACTATTGTCAATTATTTCGGTTCAGCTTTTAACGCTTCTCCAGAAAATTAAAAACCCCCATTCCTTCAATAAAGAAGCTGGGGGTAATAGTTTTCATTAAGAAAGGTATTTAAATTAATAACACTTAATAATTTAAATTTCGCCTCGTACTATTGGCGATCGAAGGAAACCAAAATTATAAAGAAATATTATGAACGCTGCCCTGTAACAATATAAGCTACTCTTTTACCGATATTAGTTGCATGATCTGCCATCCGTTCTATACAACGAATTGCTAACGCTAACAGTACAATCGGTTCTACAGAACCTTTGACATCTCGTTGATTGGTTAAAGTATCGTAAACTCGATCGTAAGCTTCGTCTACAGCATCATCTAGGGTTCTGATGCTGCTTGCGCCGACTTCGTCCAAATCGGCTAAAGCTCCCAAGCTAGTTGCTAACATTGCTTGAGCGTGACGAGACATCACTGCAACTTCTGGTATACAAAAATGTGGCTCGTAAGGAAAGAGTTTTACCGCGATTTCGCTTAAATCTTCGGCATAATCGCCAATGCGCTCTAAATCGCGCACTAGCTGCATAAAAGCACTTAAGCAACGCAAATCTTGTTCTGTAGGCGAATGCAAAGTCATAATCGTCGTGCATTCAACTTCGATTTGCTTATAAAATTGATCGATTTTTTCTTCTAATAAAGGCAGTTGCTCGACTATAGATAAATCGCGAGCGAACAATGCCTGGTGCGAAAAGCGGAAGGATTGTTCCACTAAAGCACCCATACGCAAAATATCCCTTTCTAACCGCCTGATGTCGCGTGCTAGTTGAGATCTTGCAAAATTAGGACGAGTTAGGATAGCTTTCACGCTTGCAGTCTCAAACATGAAGTGATTTTCTTAAATATAATCTTGAACTACGGATTTTGCCATTACTTGGGGAAGATGAATTTGTAGCCATGCACCACCTGTTTTTGGATGATTCATTGCTTTGATGGTTCCCCCGTGAGCGGCTAAAATCTGATGAACAATAGCCAAACCCAAGCCGCTTCCATCCAAAGTAGAATCTCCCTCCCCTTTTATAGAGCGAGAGCGTGCTTTATCTCCTCGGTAAAATCGCTGAAATATATAGGGTAAATCTTCTTGAGCAAAACCTACGCCGGAGTCTATAATGTTTATTTCGAGCAATGGGGAATCAGGCTCGTTTTGGTTTTTATCTATAAAGGGTATATTAACATTAGCTTCCACCCGGACAACTCCGTTAGGAGGACTGTATTTAATACTGTTATGAATCAGGTTAAAAAATACTTGGTGAAGCCGCGATTTATCAGCATTTATCCAAGCATTATCAACATCGGTAAAAGCAAGTTGAACTTTTTGACTCTGCGCTATAGGTTCTAAGCTCTCCCAAACCGAGTTTATTAACGTTTTGATTTCTAAAGGCTGACAATTTAATTGAGTTGCAGGATTAGATTCTAGTCGAGTCAAGTCTAACCAACTTTGTACTAGGTCAATTAGTCGGTCAACTTCCTTGAGAAGAAGGTTAACCCAGCGTACAATCGGTGCATCTACACGACCTTGTAAAGTTTCCACAACTAAACGCATTGAAGTTAATGGCGTTCTGAGTTCGTGGGCGAGGTCTGAAAAAGCTCGATCGCGTGCTTGGCTCATTTCCAATAGCTGCTGACGATTTTCCAAAAATACTCCTACCTGACCTTGAGGTAAGGGCAACCCCGTGGCCCGTAGAACCACAGACCTCTGTTCTAACATGGCCTCAGCATTCTCACAAGAGGGGTGAAACACCCACTCCTTCTGTTGCGAAGAATGGCGATCGCGAGCTTTCTCGATTAAACGGTCGAGTTCGTAAGAACGCACTACCTCTAACAACAAGCGCACTTGTCCGGGTTGCCATTTTTCTAATGAGAGCATTTGACGGGCTTCTTGGTTGCACCGCAACAGTTGATTTTCTTCGTCAACTTGTAGATACCCTAAAGGGGCATTTTCCAACAAATTTTGCAATGAAAATAGTTGCTGCTCCAAGCACTGCTGTTGTTGTTTGAGTTTGGCAAACTTATAAGGCCACCCAACGACGAAAGACTTTCTTTTTGAATAGTCGCGTCCGAAATAGCGGTGAAACTGTATCGCATACCAGAGCCATAAGCAGATGCTTAACCCTAATCCGATGAGAATTCCCAGTAACAGCATCACAGATCGGCAAGTTGTTTTGGGACAAAGAATAATGATAACGAACAATTATCCAAACCGATACCCAAAACCTCGAACTGTAACAATATATTCGGGGCGGGAAGGCTCTTGCTCTAGTTTTTCTCGCAACCAGCGGATGTGAACATCCACGGTTTTGCTATCTCCAACAAAATCCGGTCCCCATACCTGATCGAGCAACTGCTCTCGGGACCATACGCGGCGAGTATAGCTCATAAATAATTCCAACAACCGGAATTCTTTAGGAGACAAATTAGCTTCCTCTCCACGAACCAATACGCGACATTCTTGAGGATATAAAGTAATTTCCTTGTAGTTTAAAACAGGAGGTTCTGTAGTGGTAATTAACCGCTGACGGCGCAACAGAGCGCGACAGCGTGCTACCAATTCTCTCATACTAAATGGCTTACTTAAGTAGTCATCCGCTCCTACTTCTAAACCTAAAACGCGGTCAGTTTCGCTACCTTTAGCACTCAACATCAAAATTGGTACCGGATTTCCTTGATGACGTACCAAGCGACAAATATCTAATCCATTAATTTGAGGCAACATTAAATCTAAAATAACTAAATCTATTGCAGGCTCATTATTATTTGCATCAAAACTTTGGAGTTGTTCGACGGCCAAACGCCCATCAGTAGCAACATCCACCTCATAACCTTCTCCTTCCAAAGCCAAAACCAGCATTTCCCTAATTAATTCTTCATCCTCTACTACCAAAACACGACTTTTTTGTGCTATGTCAGCCGCGCGAGCATACTTAGTGGATTCGTTGGTATACATTGACTTACAAAAATACTGATTTTTACTTGTAGCTTTTTTACTGCACTTTGTGAGTATATTTGCTTTTATCTAATTACTTTCTCGATCTAAAACAAAAAATGTAACATATGTAACAGCACCCACATTATTATAAAACATTACCGTAAAAGCAACGATATTGACTAGGGGCTGTTTTACTTATTTTAGGCTGTTACAGCAAAATCAAATCAGTTCTTGACAAAAGTACTTTTGTTCTAGTACTATTTATTTAGTACAAATGAACTATAAAATATAGCAGTTTTCAGTTGTAGGTAAAGAAACTATTCCAGTGTTTTTACTGCACTGAAGCTGATGTCAAAAAGGTTACTCTAATAAATGCAAGGAGTATGTCTTTGTGATGTTCATTTGACGAAAATCATCAAACATACTGACGGAGGAATCGAAGGGTGAATACAGTTGCCGCTAAAGACAGTAAGCAACAATTAATGCAAGCATTTGAGCAAATTCTTGCAGAAAAGCAGAAGTTAAATTCTAAAATTGCTACGAAGCAAGAGGAAGCTGAAAAAGAGAAAGATAAAGAAATTTTAGTCGCAGCTTCGGCGTACACCGTTGATGGAATTGTCAAAGGTTTAGCCGATTTACAGTTAGAGTTTGGTACTATTGTTAACGAACTTTCAGAAAAGCTAGCGAATGAAAACTCGAAATTAGACGAGTTAAATCGTGCAATAGAAGTTGAAACTCAATATTTACAGGAATTGCAAAAAATCCGCATTGTTGCAGATACTTTAGATGTTTTAACTCAAGAGCATCAAGAGAATTTGAGCAGAATCGAAGCAGATATTACCCAAAAAAAAGAAGCATTAGAGAAACAAAAGCAGCAAATACTTAAAGAGTGGGAAAAAGAGCAGGCTAAATTTACAGAAGCGGAAACAGAATACAGCGAATTATTAACTAAAAATCGCGAAAAAGAAGCGGAAGAATATCAGTATAAATTAGAAAATTCGCGCAAAATTAACGAAGATAGTTACCAAGAGACAAAGCGTCAATTGGAAAGGGATTTACAATTAGCAACTCGCGAAAAAGAAAAAGATTGGGTAGAAAGAGAAACACTTAATCAACAAAATCAACCTTTATTAGAAGAATATCAGAAAAAAGTAGCATCTTTTCCTACTGAGTTAGATGCAGCGTATAAAAAGGCTAAAGAAGATGCGATTAAAAATTCTTCTCAAAGAGCTAAAGTTGAAGCCGATTTATTTGAAAAAGAATGGGAAGGCAGCAAGCAAAGTTACGAATTAAAAATTACTTCGCTGCAACAAACTATTGAAAGACAGAAAGAACAGATCGAAAGTATCTCAAATCAGCTACAAGAAACTTTGAAACAATCGCAAGATTTATCGA
>CAYMZW010000324.1:0-7983 GCA_964395005.1 uncultured Rivularia sp. | reverse complement strand
CCAAATTTGAGCAAGCGGTGATTAGTCTATTAATATTACGATCTTCCCTTGATATATTTTTTGCTCAACAAATACCAGCGGCATTTGCCATTGGTTTAAATGCTTTGACTTTACTTTATGTAACTACACAGTTATTGACGGGTAAAGCTGTAAAGGTAGACAAATTCTGGTGGTTTTTTGCCGGTTGGGTGGGTTTACAAGGAGTTTCAGTAATCTTATTATCCCTCGGTGGATTAGGGTTAGACCGTTCATATTTTTTAGAGGTTATCCGGGAATGGATGCGTTTGTTTTCCTGGTTAATGGCATATCTATTAATAATGCAGCTTAAAGAGCGTATGCATCCGGGTAAAATAATCAATGCTCTTTACCTAAGTCTTGTTGCACCACTCACAGCAGCCTTGATGCAATTAATCCTGCCGAGTGGGTTGCTTCCACCTTTGTTAGCACCTAGAGGGGGTACCTTTACTGATATTGAAGGAGCTTCTCGCATCAATGGAACCCTCGGTCACGCAAATACATTTGCTACTTTTCTAATATTTTTCTTAGGTCTAACCTATTGGAAGTTAGAAAAATCGCAACGGCGCTTGCCTTGGCTTCTATTACTAAGTGTAATTATATTTTTTATTGTTACCACCAAAACTTTAATTGGTTTAGTTATGGCATTTGTCTTAATTGTAGTTTTAATTGCGCCCAAATTCACCCCACTTAAACTGATTGGCGGTATTCTTTTGTTTGCAGTCATTGTTGGTTTGTTCGCTAGTACAGACTTTGGTAGAGAACGCCTAGCTTCTATCGCTAATACACCGCTCTTGAATCCAGATATGGATATATCACGTTCGATTTTGTTGTCAAAATCAGATGGTAATAGTTTTAATTGGCGGGTTGCTCATTGGGATTCTTTATTAAAAGCCTGGAAACAATCGCCAATTTTTGGTTATGGGTTGGGGACAACACCTATTATTGGTGGAAATGAAGCTCACAACGATTATATCAGATGGCTGGTTGAGGGAGGGATTGTAGGTTTAGGCTTGTTTTTAACTTTTCTTGGCGCTAACTTTGTCCGTCTGGGTAAATTGTGGTTTTCTTCACCTCAAGGAAGCCCTCAGAGGGATCTTTCCTTAGTTTTATTTGCTATTTTATTTACAATATGTGTAGGTATGATTACTGAAAATATCTGGAGTCATACCGCTCTTTTTTACTATTGGTTAACGATTTCAGCAATTGTTGGTTGGGATTGGAATCATTTTCAGATTGTGGATAAATAAAATTCATCATAACTAAAGCTTTACAAAATTATTCTTAGTTTCTTGGACTTAAAAATTATGAATATTGAAAAATTATCGGATGCAAAAATACTCAAACAGCTTGCCAAAAAAAATATGACGTGCAATACCAGAAAATTTAATTCAAAGTAAAGCAAGATATTAAATACACTCAGAATCAATCTTAAAAATTTTTTGAATTTGTTAATTTAATCGGAAAAAATATAATGACAAAAGTTTCCGTAATTATACCTGCTTATAATGCAATGACCTATCTTCCTAAAACGGTAGAGAGTGTGTTTGAGCAAACCTTTACTGATTTTGAAGTAATTATTGTTAATGATGGTAGTTCCGATGGCATAGAACAGTGGGTAAATACAATTACAGATAGTCGAGTTAAGCTGGTTTCTCAAACAAATCAAGGTGCAGCAGCAGCAAGAAATACTGGAATTGCTCATGCTAAAGGAGCGTACATTGCATTTTTAGATTCTGACGATCTGTGGGAAGCAAGCAAGCTGGAAAAACAAGTATATTGTTTGGACAACAATCCAGATGTTGGTTTGGTCTATGTATGGGTATCATCAATCGATGCAAAAGGCAATCATTTAGGAAAAATATATAGCAATAATTCATGCGGTTATGTATGGGAAAAAATGGTGCAAGGAAATATTGTTTGGTCTGGTAGTGCATCAATGGTACGTCGCGATTGTTTTGAAAAATTAGGAGTTTTCGATCAAAATTTAAGATTTGCAGAAGATTGGGAAATGTGGATTCGGATTTCGAGGAATTATTCTTTTGCAGTGATTAAAGAGCCTTTAGTTTATTATCGTCATCATGCAAATAATAAATCCCAAAATTATATCAAGACTATAGACAATTTTCGTCTGATCGTGGAAAAATCATTTCAATCAGTTCCTTTTGAACTTTTATACTTACGAAATAGAAGTTATAGCTGCGTTAATTTTTTATTTGCTTGGAAATGTATTCAAAATCAAGAACCGGACTACAATAAAGCAGAATATTTTCGCAGTCAAGCTTTTAAGCATAGTCCTTTACTACTTTTTTCTAAAGAAAACTTTCGTTTAACTATAGCTATATTTGTGATGCGCTGGTTTGGAACTAATGGCTATATTCAAGTTATAAACCAACTGAATGGAGTGCGGCAATTTATTGGCAGTTTCACTAGATAAAAATAGAGAAAAAATTAGAACAAAAATGTTTATTAAAACAAAGTTCAAGCATCTCTTGTCTGATAAATTTATTCGTAATAGTGGCTGGATGGGAGCGTCAGAACTATTACACCGCATTTCTCGTTTGGTAACAACAGTAGTTCTAGCTCGTATATTCAGTCCTTACGACTATGGACTGATAGCTGTGGTTTATACTACTTGGAGCTTTGGTAATATTTTTACTCTCAGTAGTGGAGTTGGTTCTAAGATTGTGCAAGCGAGTGAAAATGACTTAGAAGCTATCTGCATAACATCATACTGGCTAAATTGGATTTTATGTGGCTCTATTGCTGTAATTCAAGCTCTTTTAGCTTTTCCAATTGCTAAATTTTACGGAAGTGACAAGTTAATTTTACCTTTAGTAGTCCTAAGCTTGCTCTACTTAATCATGCCGTTTTTCTTGGTTAAGGAAGCTTTGATTAGGCGACAAAATAAACTTAAGATTATAGCTTTTGCTAAAGGAACGTCAGCTATGATTACAAATTTAGTTACCGCACTATTCGCAATATTAGGTCTGGGAATATGGGCTGTAATCTTAGGAATGTCCTTAGCTTATCCCGCTAAAATGATCATCTATAATAAAAACCTCCATTGGCAGCCAGGTAAGCTTTTTAAGCTTGAAAAATGGCAGGAAGTACTTAACTATGGTAGCAATATACTGGGTGTTTCTTTACTAGAAGAGCTAAGACAAAATATAGATTATCTAATAGTAGGAAGATTTTTAGGTGTAGATGCATTAGGACTATATTTCTTCGCTTTCAATGCTGGTTCAGGAATAAGTAATAATGTAATTATGGCATTCACTTCATCTATGTTTCCCTATTTTTGCGAAGTTCGTGAGAACATGGAGCTACTTAAGGAACGATTTCTTACAAGTCTGAAAAAATCTTCTTTTGTGATAGTACCACTTATTCTTTTGCAATCGAGCTTAGCACCATTCTACGTGCCAATTATTTTTGGTCAAAAGTGGATAAATGCAATCCCAGTTTTGATCGTTATTTGTCTTTCAGTTTTGCCTATTTTTGTTTATCATTCTACTAAGCATCTACTGAATTCTGTAAATAAAATTAAGTTGAATCTTTATTGGAATTTGATTTTTACAGTGTTGTTTGCTCTTGTGTTATTAACAGTTGTTAAATATGGTATTCTTGTAGTTGCTATAACCGTACTTGCTTGTCAATTATTGAATGCTATCTTTTCCATATGGATAATTAAGTCTGTTTTTAAATAATAGAATTTAGTCCGGCTATAAAAGGGTTAGCAATAAACGAATAGAACCTTGATTAAACTCAAATTTATATTAGGCATAACACCGCTACAACCTATTATTTTGATTTGATTGAGTTACTAATATAAAATCTACTCAACCGTTAACAAAGTTTTTGCATATTTTCAAACACAGCAATAGCAAATATTTCCGTACATGGTAGCTAAAATCTCAACTGTAGAGCATACAGAAACATTTTTGTACTTATTTACCTACTTTAAATAGAAAAAATATCATGACAAAAGTTTCCGTAATTATCCCTGCTTATAATGCAATGAATTATCTTCCCCAAACGGTAGAGAGCGTGTTGAAGCAAACCTTCACTGATTTTGAATTAATTATTGTCAATGATGGTAGTTCCGATGGCATAGAACAATGGGTAGATACAATTACAGATAATCGAATCAGGTTAATTTCTCAGAAAAATCAAGGTACAGCAACAGCAAGAAATACTGGGATTGCTCATGCTAAAGGAGCTTACATTGCATTTTTAGATTCTGACGATCTTTGGGAAGTAAGCAATCTTGAAAAACAAGTATATTGTTTGAACAATAATCCAGATGTAGGTTTAGTCTATGTATGGGTAAAATCAATCGATGCAGAGGGTAACGATCTAGCACAAATATATGGTAATGATGCAGAAGGCGATGTATGGGAAAAATTGCTCCAAGAAAATATTATCCGCACTGGTAGTGCAGCGATGGTACGTAGCGATTGTTTTGAAAAATCGGGAGTTTTCGATCAAAATTTAAAATTTGCTGAAGATTGGGAAATGTGGATTCGGATTGCGAGGAATTATTCTTTCGCAGTGATTAAAGAGCCTTTAGTTGATTATCGTTTTCATGCAAATAATAAATCTAAAAATCATATAAAGGGCATAGACAATTTTCGCCTGATTATTGAAAAATCTTTTCAATCAGTTCCCTTTGAACTTTTATACTTACGAAATAAAAGTTACAGCCGCATTAATTTGATTTTTGCCTGGAAATATATTAGAAATCAAGAACCAGACTGTGATAAAGCAGATTATTTTCGCAATCAAGCTCTTAAACATAGTCCTCAACTACTTTTTTCTAAACAAAATTTTCGTTTAACTATAATTATATTTTTCATCCGCTGGTTTGGAAATGATGGCTATATGGAAGTTAGGAAACAACTGAGTGGAGTGCGTCAATTTATTGGCTATTTCAGTCAATAAAAATTATCGCGTAGATATTAATACAATGGTAAAAAAAAGAGAATAAAAAATAGCAATACTTAACAGAGTAAAAAGGCGATATTCATAAATATTGCCTTCTCTTTTGCAAATTCAGCATACTAATTACGCTGAGGACCAAATTTATTTGTATATAACTAAAGTATTATGAAAATTGCTTTTATTGTCACATATTTTCCAGCTTTATCCGAAACATTTATTCTAAATCAAATTACGGGATTAATAGAGCGCGGACATGAAGTTGATATTTATGCTGATGATTCAAGAAAAGAACTTAAAATACATCCAGACGTAGAAAAATATTCTCTGATTGACAGAACTTATTATAATAAGATACCTACGAATAATTTCTTACGTTTATTAAATGGTATAGGATTACTGCTCGCCAACTTCCATAAAAGCCCTTTAATTTTGCTGCGATCGCTAAATTTTTTTAAATATGGTAAAAATGCGATCTCTCTGAGATTGTTGTATATGGCAATACTTTTTCAACATCAGCAGAAACAACCCTATGATATTATTCACTGTCACTTTGGATACAATGGCTTAGTAGGTGCTATTTTGCGTGATATTGGTACGATTCAAGGAAAGGTAATTACAACCTTTCATGGAACTGACGTGACTACTTATTTGAAAAAAGAAGGGGAACAAGCATACGATTTATTGTTCCAATATGGAAATATTTTCTCACCAGTTAGCGAACTTTGGAAACGTCGATTAATTGAACTAGGTTGCAAAGGCGATATAATCATTCATCGGATGGGAATCGATTGTAATAAATTTACCTTTACTGCACGGAAACTTCGTGCTAACGGTGTAGCTCAAATTGTCACAATTGCCCGATTGGCTGAAAAGAAAGGTGTGGAATATGCAATTCGTGCAGTTGCAAAATTGGCGAAGAGTAAAACAAATCTTAATTACACTATCGTCGGTGACGGCCCGTTAAAAGAAAGATTGCAGCAATTAATTCAAGAATTAAATGTTGATAGTATTGTCACACTTGTTGGCTGGAAACAGCAACAAGAAGTAATAGAAATTATCAACAATTCAGATATTATGTTGGCTCCGAGTGTAACAAGTAAAGACGGCGATCGAGAAGGTATCCCTGTAGCTTTTATGGAAACGATGGCTATGGGTTTACCAATCATCAGCACCGATCATAGCGGCATTCCTGAATTAATAGAAAATGGTGTTTCAGGTTTTCTAGTTCCCGAAAGAGATGTAGATACATTAACCGAAAAGTTAAATTATCTAGTCGAAAATCCAGAAGTTTGGCAGAAGATGGGTATAGCAGGTCGTGCTTTTGTGGAAAAACACTACAATATAGATAAGTTAAATGATAAATTAGTTGAAATTTATAGTAGTAGGTTGGGTTAGACGCACGAATAATTTTTATAGTCGTGAGAGAGTTTAAGTTGCGTCGTAACCCAACATTTACGGGATTTATATCATTTAAAAACTGGCGATTCAAATCGCTGCTACACAAGCAAAACCTGCGGAGGCAGGTTTCAAAAAACCTTTTTAATTTATTTACGATTAAAAAGATGAAGCAAATTTGCTATTTAACATTTCAACTTTAGATTCGGCTTGCTGACAAAGAAATAAAACAGTTTTTTCCCCCAAACTTAATTATTTAGCTTTTGAAAAGCTGATATATTCTTCTAAATTTGTTTGTAGGCTTTTTTTGGATTCTTTAAATGTTGCTGAAATTTTATTAAGTACGTTCATGTTAAGTTGTTTCATATTAAATTTTGTAGATTGGGTTAGACGCACGAATAATTTTTATAGTCGTGAGAGAGTTTAAGTTGCGTCGTAACCCAACATTTACGTTTAGGTTTTATATCATAAGCCAGGGAGCAAGATATTATCAAACTTACACTGCAACAGCCTCTACTAATTCAACTTCCTCACTTTCCGATTCATCTCGAATTTTGAAATAATAATAGAGATTTGCAACCGTTAAATCGGAAGCTTGCTGTAAGTTATTTTTAACTAATGTTTTGTAACCAGCAATTTGAGCTTGTTGATTTACATAATTTTCGTACTCTTTACGTAAATCCGGCTTGAACATAAATGTTAATTGATCGCGTAAAGAGTAATAATGCGATTTTTCGCTTAAGTTTTCGTATATAACTTGTTCTGGTGGTATTACTCAAGCAATTTCTCTTTACTCCAACCTTTTAGAACAACAAGAAAACGTTTCCTCAGAAACTATAGAAGAACGTCTTACCGATAAAGCATGGATTTCTCAAAAGCGCCAGGAATTAGAGCGGATACAGCAAGATATTGCATCAATTATTCAGTTTCCTTAACTCAAAGACAGTATTTAATCAGCTAAAAAAAATGAGTAGATGAGAGTATCTAATTGCTACAATTAGTTACCCATCTACTCAAAATTAATAAAGAGAAGGAAATTTTAATTTAGATTTTGAAATAATGTTTTTCTATAGTATTATTTCTTGATTTAGCTCCTTTTGCGGTATTTAACTAAGTGGCGGTTGAAAGATGGTTGTCTTCTTTTCCTCAACCATATTTATATAGTATTTCTTCGTAAGTAGAAATGTCATCCTCAAAACCGACAATTTGCAATTTCTTGATGTTAGGAATAAAATTCGGAAAAGTACTTAGATATTGCATGAGAAAGAATACATCTCATAAGAAATATACTGAAACAGTTAAGTGGTAGCTGTAGGTTGGGTTAGACGCACGAATAATATTTATGGTTAATCGAGGATTTTATATGCGTCGTAACCCAACATTTGTTTTTGATTTTTTTTGGTTTAGTTGTAGGTTGGGTTAGACGCACGAATAATATTCATGGTTAATCGAGGATTTTATATGCGTCGTAACCCAACATTTGTTTTTGATTTTTTTTGGTTTAGCTTTCTAGACTATAAACTTGGAATCCGGATGCGAAGATAGCGCTACTACAAACCACCTAATTTCCAATCGGCGGAGCAAGTTCGGCGCGAGGAGTTCCACCACCACCAATACTATTTGGACTATTAT
>CAYMZW010000323.1:0-7996 GCA_964395005.1 uncultured Rivularia sp. | reverse complement strand
AATTTCTAACATTGACGCGAAACGAGTATTCATGCAAATGGTAGATAAAAGCGATTCAGATGCAGCCGATCCAGACTTGCATGAAAGATTAAAACGTCGCATTGTAAATAATAACGAAACTATTCTCAAAATTGACTTGGCGTTAAACGAACCGCTACGTTTTGAACACCACGAACATAAAGATGAATACTTAGTTGGTTCAATCTTAATTGCCGATTCAGTTCATCATGTAGAGCAAGCTCACAGCTTGTGTACCTTGGGACAAATTCCCGATGAAAATCCCTCAATGTATGCAGTTTTGCCAAGTTATTTAGATCCAAGTTTGGCACCTCCAGGAAAGCATACTTTGTGGATTGAATTCTTTGCTCCCTACCAAATAAAAGATGCCAACGGTACTGGTTTAAATGGTACTGGTTGGACCGATGAATTGAAAAACAAAGTAGCAGATAGAGTCATTGATAAGCTAGCAGATTACGCACCGAACGTAAAAGATGCAACTATCGCTCGTGCAGTAGAAAGTCCCGCCGAACTAGGTGAAAGATTGGGTGCTTATAAGGGGAATTACTATCACGTTGATATGACATTAGATCAGATGATTTTCTTCCGTCCTTTACCAGAAATTGCTAACTATAAAACCCCTATTGAAGACTTGTATTTAACAGGTGCTGGAACTCATCCAGGTGGTTCAATTTCCGGAATGCCGGGAAGAAATTGTGCTAGGGTATTGTTGCAGAATAAGCAACCAATGCAACAGAGTTTGAAGGATGCTAAAGAAGCGATTACTAATACCTTTGAGTCGATGTTTAAAAAGTAAGTAATCTAAAAAGGTTAAAGGTAAGAGGTCAAAGGTTAAAGGTAAGATGTAGGGTGCGTTATGACTGAAGTCTAACGCACCAATTGTTGTAAACACAAACCAATAAAATATAAATAATTTCTTTATCTAGTAACCCAACATTACGGTTGTAGAAAACAAGATTATCCGCGATCCGATCGGTGAGGGAATGGCGATCGCCGTAAATTTATTAAATATTTTCAATAAACCCGGTTGCTAAAGTCTTGAACGTTTAGTAAATAAAAAAATAAATAAATAGTTACAATCAATTCATGGCTTCAAATACAGGAATTGGTAGAGCAACAATTCTTGCTTTTAGAATGAATAACCCAGTTATCACTGTAGCTATAAGACGATGCACGGTTAGCCATTGGCATCCTCCCATTGGCTAGATAATGTCATCCTCACTACAGATGACAAAGTATATATAAAACTGATGCAATATATGTAGCGTAGCTAATGCAAGAAGATGACACAACGGGTTTTAATTTTAGGTGGAAGAGGACGCATCGGTAGTAGTGTTGCTCAAGATATTGCTAAGCATACGCAAGCAGAAATCACTGTTACCGGACGCACGGCTGTAAAAAAGGGACATGACACGTCTAAACAATACCTTGCTTTGGATTTAGCGGAAACTGAAAAATTGCGCGAAGCTATTTCTAATGCCGATATTGTGGTTCATTGTGCTGGTCCTTTTCACTACCGAGATACTACCGTTTTACAAATCTGCATTGAACAAGGTGTTAACTATTTAGATGTTAGCGACCATCGTTCCTATACTAGTAAAGTATTAACGCTTCACGAACAAGCTGTTGAAAAAGGTGTGACAGCAGTAATTAATACGGGTATTTTTCCAGGTATTTCTAATAGTATGGTGCGTCAGTGCGTGGAACAATTTGATGAAGCACAAAAAATACATTTAAGTTATGTTGTAAGCAGTTCAGGTGGAGCCGGTGTAACGGTAATGCGAACTACGTTTTTAGGTTTGCAAAATCCCTTTGAAGCATTGATAAATGGTAAATGGGAAACAGTGAAACCTTACACTCAAAGAGAAACTGTTAGTTTTCCTCAACCCTACGGAGAAAACGGGGTTTACTGGTTCGATATGCCGGAAACATTCACTTTACCGAAAGCTTTTCCTACAGTTAAAAGTGTAATTACTAAGTTTGGTTCGGTTCCCGATTTTTACAACCATTTAACTTGGATTGCGGCGAATGTATTTCCTAAATCTTGGATTCAAAGTCGCGGTGGTGTCGAATTCCTAGCTCAAGTTAGTCATAAAATGACTGATGTTACCGATCGCTTGAGTGGAATCGGTGTAGCAATTCGCTCGGAAGTTACGGGAATAAAAGATGGCGAAACAAAAAGTTATTGTTCGACTTTAGCTCATGAAAATACCGCAGTTGCTTCTGGTTATGGTACGGGCAGCATAGCTCAATTATTACTCGAAGGTAAATTGAATAAACCCGGTGTTTACACTGTAGAGGAAGCTTTACCAACCGATTTATTTGAAGAAGCTATGCAAAGTAGAGGAATTGATATTAACAAGCAATGGCTATAGAAATCATTCTTTAGTTTATTTGTTTATGCATCTTTCGATAGAAGGAACTTGTTCATTAAGAAACGTAGGATACATTTTAGTTAGAAAACTTTTTAATAAGAAGGCTTCTAACTAAATACTATTAAGACAAAAATTCAAAATCGGAGGAACATATATGCAAAGGTTTGTATCATCTTTTAAACAAATATTACGTCGCAGTTTTATTTTAAGTTTAATGCTTTTAATCGCTGCATCGACATCGTTTATTTTTGCACAACAACCTAGTTATGCTTATCCAGCTTCAGAAAAGACAAAACTAACTCCTCAAGAAAAAATTGACAGGGCTTATACTTTCAGTGAAGGCGCTGGAAGGCTCGAAGCACAAAAGCAAGAATCTTATCAAGAAGCAATTGAGGAATCTTCAAACCCTGAGAAAGCTTACGAAAAAAATACTAAGGCTTATAGAGATGAGATGAAACCAGCTTTAATTGAAAAAGCTGAAGATTTGGTGGAAAACGTAACCGGAAAATAGTACTTCTTTTAATTAGCTGACTATATTACCATTTAGGTAATGAATGTTTACACATAAGTATCATTCATTACCTATCATTTTAGCTAATAAGAAACGAGTACAAGATAAATAAAGTTAATAATACGGATTGTACACTTACGATTTTTAAAAAAAAGTATAATAATATCAATAAGATTAAAAAAAGCTATCTCTCTTAAGGGAGATTAATTAAAGATATCTGCTTACTGCATTTTTTCGTTGTTGAATCGGATAGCAGTAAACAGTTTAATTGAAATATATCTAGTGCGATCGCCGCATTTTAATTTGGTTGTACTTGCAGCAAGGCTGATATTAACTTACTATCTGGGTGTCTTATGGTTTATTCTGATTGTGTTGAATATAAGCATACAAACTGCATTTCTAAGTTGTTGAAGACAAATTTTAGTAGTTATTTGAAAAAGCGTTTATCTTTGTTCTCTGAAAATTCGGTTGTTTTAATTGTTGATAATGATGCTGATAACTTGATGTTAACCCAACAAATAGTTAAAATGTTGGGTTTTTCTGCTATTACTGCCAAAGATGGTGAGAGTGCTTTAAAAATGATCAAAAAATACCAACCTGCGTTGGTATTATTGGAAGTAATGTTACCGGAAATAGACGGTATTAATGTTGCTAAGTATTTACGCAACAATAAGAATTTGGTTCCTGTTATTGCTCTTACGAGTTTACCTGGCGATATGTTTCGAGAAAAAGCTTTGATGGCAGGTTGTAATGGATATATTGAAAAACCTTTTCAAATAGATTATTTGGAAACAGCAATTAAGCAACTTCTATTTTTACCTACTACCACTTTGGCTTATCAAAAATAGATTAAAAAAGCAAATTAACTTTTTGAAGTGCTAACTTTAATCTTACTAGCAATATTTTTGTTATACCAATTCATTGATGGTGTTGCAGTAATTCCATGTAAAAGCACTGAAACAACAACAGTACTGTAAGTTATCCAAGAAATCTGTTCGCCTAATTCTCCTTTTAAACCGTTACTAAGAGCATAGGCAAGATAATATAAAGAACCTACTCCGCGAATGCCAAACCAACCAAATATCCAACGCTTTTGAGGATAAAATTTTTGGCGATGCGGGTATATAGTTTTTTTGCCAATTGTGCTTATAAAAACTCCTAAAGGTCTAATTAAGAAGAACAGTAAAAAGATTACTAAAATTGATTGTGGGGCAAATTTAGCTATTGGTTCATATAGTAATATTGTACCTAACAGTAAAATTGTTCCTATTTCAAGTAGCTTTTCAACTTGTTCGATAAATTCCAGTTGCGCTAACGGTTCTTCTCGGTCATAATGATTTCTCTGCATAATTAAACCAGCAACAAATACAGCTAGAAATCCATAACCGTTAACAACTTCTGTCAAAGCATAAGTTAGTAAGATGGTACTAAGAGCAACAAAATCTCCCATTAAATCATCGACGGGATGATGTTTTTCAATTTTTTCACCAAACCAGACAATAGCTTTGGCTACAAGAAATCCCATAATAATTGCAGAGCCAATTGCCCAAATTAAATCAATTCCCACCCAAGATTTAATCCAGTTACCCCAATTATCATCTTTTAAACCATAAAGACCGAAATAAACGAAAGGAAAAGCCAGCGCATCATTTAATCCACCTTCACTGGTTAAACCAAAACGCAATTCATCAGTATCATTTGTATCTTTTAACTGAATTGAAGAAGCTAATACGGGGTCAGTTGGTGCTAAAATTGCTCCTAACAAAATAGCTCCAGCCCAATCCATTCCTAGCAAAAATTTGCCCACAGCAGCAATCGCAAAAATAGAAAACGGCATCAAAATTCCTATTAGCCGTAAAGTTGTATCCCAGGCTAGCAACTTAAAAGGACGAGAAATTTTTAAACCGCAACCGAATACAGAAACAATTACGACAAATTCCGTTAACCGTTTGAGCAATTCAGCATTAAATATATCGTCGCGACGCAGTTCAACCAAACTAAAACCGTAAGGCCCGATAGTAATACCTACTATTAGATATATAATGGCGTAAGAAAAAGGCGATCGCGCAATTACACCCGAACCCAAAGTTACAAACAGTAAGAGTAAACCAACAACAAGTAAATTCAGAATATAAATATCATCAAGAACAAGTAGATTCATAAGATAAATATGATTCATAGACTTTTTTACTCCTCCTATAACGACATAATTCTGTTAGTTTAAAAGCAGCGTCAATAATTCTGTATCACCCGCAGGTAGATTTAATCGTATAGTTTTCTGTACCAGTTGAGTAAATAAAATGCAACCAAAAGCAGTTAAAAATCGTTAGGCTAATAAGATATACATTTTTAAGTAGCGGCAATGATACAGGTAAAAGGACCAAAAACCCCCAGATTTGCTCAATTAATTGAGTGGGTTTTCAATCCCCTCCAATTAATGGAAAAATCTGCAAAAACCTATGGAGACACTTTCAAATTATTTTTGGTTGGCAACAATCCGATGGTATTTGTTAGCCATCCCCAAGCTATCAAAGAAATTTTCAACGCCAACCCCGATAAGTTTAATGTTGGAAAGGGAAACAAGTTAGCCGCATCTTTATTAGGAGAACAATCCTTAGCTTTACTCGATGGCGCACGACACCAGCGCCGGCGAAAATTATTAACTCCGCCATTTCATGGAGATAGAATGAAACAATACGGCGAGTTAATTTGTAAAATTACCGAAAAAGTTATTAGTGAATGGAAAATTAGCGAACCCTTTGATGTTCGTAAATCCATGCAGGAAATTTCTTTGAGAGTGATTTTACAGGCAGTATTCGGACTTAATGAAGGGGAACGTTACGATGAAATTAAACACTTAATCGGTTCAGTATTAGAAATATCCGGTTCCCCTTTAAAAGCAATGCTAGTATTCGTACCTTTATTGCAAAAAGATTTAGGTGCTTGGAGTCCCTGGGGTAGGTTTCTGCGCCAACAAAAACGTCTTGATGACTTGCTATACAACGAAATTCAGGAACGCAGAGATAACCCCGAGGCATCCCGTGAAGACATTTTATCTTTAATGATGGCTGCACGAGACGAAGAAAATAAACCCATGACAGATAAAGAAATGCATGACGAGTTGATGACTTTATTAATTGCAGGGCACGAAACCACCGCTTCATCATTAACTTGGGCATTTTATTGGATTCATCATCTTCCCGAAGTAAGGGAAAAACTATTAGCAGAAATAGATACAGTTGACGAGCAAGATTTAAATACAATTGCAAAACTACCTTATTTAAATGGAGTTTGCGCCGAAACATTACGTATATATCCTGTTGGTTTACTAACTTTTCCGCGAATTAATAAAGCACCGATGGAAATAATGGGTTACGAATATCCCGCAGAAACATGGTTAATGCCATGCATTTATTTAACACATCATCGCGAGGATTTGTATCCAGAGCCAAAACAGTTTAAACCAGAAAGATTCATTGACAAACAGTATTCACCATATGAATATTTACCCTTTGGTGGTGGCAGTCGTCGCTGTATCGGTATGGCATTTGCCTTGTTTGAAATGAAACTTGTGTTAACAACAGTTTTGAAAAATTTGGATTTGAGTATAGTTAATAATCATCAGGTAAAACCCACTCGTCGCGGGGGTACTTTAGCACCTTCTGGCGGTAAATGGTTGATGGTGAAAGGGAAAAGGGATGTGAAAGTTAAGGTTGGGGTTTGATACATACAGATAGCCCTCAGATTGAAATCTGGGGCTACACAAACAAATTCCGCCTGCGCGGAATAATTTTTCTTATTTTTCCCATTTCCTCGTTCCTTGTCTCCGGCAAGGAATGCAGATGCTGGAGGCTCTGCCTCCGGTTTGAGAATATCTTTAATTTTTTTTATCCTATAAAGTTTAGTCTAGTATAATTACTAACTAGTATTTAAACTCACTATATGGAACCTGTAACAGTAATGATTGCTGGTAAAATATTAGAATTTGGCACAGAGAAAGTTTGCGAAAAAGTTCTTTCTGGTATCGGTAGCAAGTTAAATCGCACTGATTTAGAAAAAGCTCTTAAAATTTCGTTAAAAACAGCTTGTGAAAAAGAAGATAGATTAATGCATTGTGGGATATGATAGCAACCTATTAGCAATTAGTCATTTAAAGCATTTATTCTTCGGCTAATTCTAAATCACGTTGCGCTCTTTGAATAGCTTCTTTTTTCAACTCTTCATTAAAATTGGTTGAGGCTTTTTGCTCAATTTTTTTATTGATATAATATCGCACGGCTTTGTTGATGAAATGATTGCGATCGCCAATAATATCCCCGGAAAATTCGCCATCTTGAATCACCATATCGATCGTGCGAATCGTCTCTTCGGGCAAACTAATATTTAATCTACGATTCATAATCTTCTATTGTTAATTGATTCTTGGCACAACCTAAACGACTGGGAGACGTAGCATTGCTACGTCTCTACATCAATTATTTATCTAAAATTAGCCCACGAAGGTGGGCTTTGCTTGTGTAGCCGCGATTTGAATCGCCAGGTTTTTTAATTATCCTCCCAACTTCACTCCCCTTATCGAACAATCCAACAATTCCATCGGATGCATCACCTTCATCTCCTTACCCTGCTTTTCCAAATGCTTGCTAATCTGCAAACTACATCCAGGATTCGGGGAAGCAATCAACTCTGCACCCGTATTCACCAAATTTCTGGCTTTTTGCTCTCCTAATTCTTCGGCAATTTCAGGTTGCAGCATATTGTAAACCCCGGCGCTACCGCAACACAAAGCAGCGTCTAAAGGTTCGCGTAATTTGATGTTGGGAATCTGCTTTAATAATTGACGGGGTTGTACGCTGATTTTTTGTCCGTGCAATAAATGACACGCATCTTGATAAACCATTGTCAGTGGTTCATCAGTTAAAGCCGATAATTTTGCTGTTAAACCTACCATTGCTAAAAATTCTTGTGAATCTTTAACTTTATTGGCAAATTCTTTGGCTTTATCCTTATATTCCGGGTCATTTTCTAAAATATGACCGTATTCTTTCAAAGTATGACCGCAACCGGCAGCATTAATAATTACATAGTCTAC
>CAYMZW010000322.1:0-8171 GCA_964395005.1 uncultured Rivularia sp. | reverse complement strand
GATACAAATGACCACGCAAATCAGAAAAATGGCGTACCTACCACTTTTTTATATACTAGCGATTTACAAGCAGAAACTTTTCCGTCAACTTATGAAATATTAGTTTTAAACGCAAATAATCGCGGTACCTCTGACGATTTTTCCTGGAATCATGGTGATAGCTATGGAGTTGCAATTAATAATAAGACTTCAGAAATTGTTTATTGGGCTGAAGAATGGTGATCGGATTTTGGCAACGGATGGTTTTTTAATAACGGATGATTTTTATTCATTAATTAGATAGGACTTAATAAAGCCCCCCTTAAAAAGGGGGGTTGGGGGGATCTAGAATGTGTGGAACACGCTCCGGTACCCTTATCGCTGCGTAAGTACTATTAGATAAAGATTCGCACTAAAGCTTTTACTACCAATATTGAAAAAATGAGAAAAATCATCATCGGCGTGATGGGAGTGGGAGAAAAAGCAACTTCAAATGATTTAGAAAATGCTTATAAATTAGGAAAAATGATTGCTCAACAAGGTTGGGTTTTGTTAACTGGTGGTAGAAAAGCTGGAGTTATGGATGCTGCTTCTCAAGGTGCGAAATCTGTTGATGGTTTAACTATTGGAATTTTACCGGGTAAAGATGATAAAGGCATTTCTGATGCGGTAGATATTGCAATTTTTACAGATATGGGAAATGCAAGAAATAATATTAACGTACTTTCTTCCGATGTCATAATTGCTTGTGGAATCGGTGCAGGTACAGTTTCAGAAATTGCTTTAGCTTTAAAAAGTAATAAAAAAGTGATTTTGTTAAATGAAGATGAAGAAAGTAAAGTTTTCTTTAAGAATATTTCGCCTAATAATATTATTTTTGTTGAAAATGTAAAAGAAGCAATATCACAAGTTAAAGTGATTGTTTTTTAAGTAACTAATATGCTACCTTAATCAGTAAAATTACTATAATTAATCAAGCAGTTAATATGCAGTCATTACCTGTAGTTAGTTTATCGTTCGATCGAACTTTACCTTTATCTGAAACAAACCTTGATTCGGGAAGGGTTATATTCAGCTTAAGTGAACCCGCTCCTGTAGGTGGATTAGCTGTTAATTTCGATTCTGTTGACGGCGATGGAATACCTGGTGATATTGATGTATCTATTGTTAACGGTACGCTTTTATTTAACGAAGATAATTCGTTTTCAGGTTTTTTGATTGATGAAGGAGCCACCGAAGCTAGATTTGATATAGCTGCCAGACAAGATGATATTTCCGAAGGAGAAGAAACTACTACTATCACCCTTTTACCGGGAGAAGGTTACACAATTGATTCCGATCTAAATATTGCTACTTATACTGTTACAGATTTACCAATCGTAAATTTCAGTGTTGATCGAACTGTTATTTCCGAAGGCGAAGAAAAACCGCAAGTTTTTACTTTGCAATTAAACGAAGCAGCACCAGATGATGGATTAACTGTAAGATTACAACTTGAAGATCCTGATGGTGATTTCTCAGATGGAGGTTTCCCTTCAGAGCTTTTTGAGAATATTTCTAATTTGAATTCGGTTGTAGAGAATGGTAATTTTATTCTAGAATTCACAATTTCTCCAGGAGCAACTGAAGCTAGTTTTGGTTTTTTAACTGGAGAAGATAATAAGGTTGAAGGGGACGAAACTTATACTTTAACTCTTTTAGATGGCGAAAATTATTCGATTGATTCAGCTTCACAACCTATAGTTAGTATAGTTACCGAAAAAGAAATCATCAACGGAACTTCTAATCGAGATCAATTATTTGGTACAGATGATTCGGAATTTATCATTGGCAAGATGGGGAATGACACTATCTTTGGTAATGGTGGTGAAGATAATCTTATCGGTAATGAAGGTGATGATTTAATTTTTGGTGGTTCCCAAGCCGATACAATTTTGACTGGTGATGGAAATGACACCATTTTTGCTAATGGTGGTGGTGATTTTATAAATTCTGGTTCTGGTGATGATACGGTTTGGTTAGGTGCTGGTGAAGCTACCGTTATTCTTGAAACTGGTGAAGGTTTTGATATTGTAAATAATTTTCAATTAGGTGCAACCACTTTCCAAGTTGAAAGCAAAGATAATTTATCCTTTATTGATAGTGATAATGGCGCGGAAATTTTCCAGGGAGATGACTTGTTAGCAGTTGTATCTTGGCAGTCTGCAAATACTTTTAACCATAATCAAGATAGTATTTTTACTGTATAAGTTCGTAGTAAGGGCTTTAGCCCTTTCTACCGTACATTAGAATACTGCTGAGATAATTTAAATTCAGTTAATCCCAAATCTTCCCTAACTTTATCCAAAGATTCATTCCAATGTTCTTCAAAGCGATATCCTAATAAAAACTTTGCTTTTTGAGCTAATTCTTTTCCCTTCCGCTGATTTTCTAAAATTGCTTTGATTTGTGTTAGTGCAATGATTGGATAAAGTATTTTTGCAAACCAAAAGCCAACTTTTAACGACTGGCTGTAATTTTGTGTGGCTGCAAATGTTAATACTCCGATTTCCCCTGCATAACTGGTATCAAAGCCAAGTAAAACGTGAAAAATATCGTGAGTCACAACATATCGTAAAGCGAAAACATTGCGTTGAGCAACATCTTCTAATTCTGGACTAATATTTAGTGGTTGCAGGTGGTTTCTTTTCATATGCTCTGCATATTCTCTACCTAAACTACCTTCTGGATATTCAATTAATTTATCTAAATCAATCTTCGGGTGATATCCTACTAAATTTTCTAACTCCTTAGCTACTTCTGGAGAAGCTTTTGCGCCTAATGTATCCGATTTAAGAATAGCAAAGTCACCGAGATTCTCAGAATTTTTATAGGCTAAAGCCATTTTTACTCGTTTTAGTTTATTCAGCATATATCTATTTAAAATGCTCTTTCTCATTTGTATTCTAATCTTTTAATAACTATTTTTAATTCAAAAAAGTGTTTTGATTTGCAATTTAATTTTAGCGATTTTTTTTAAAATGGCAGAAATATGGGATAATAAAAATATGAAAAAGATATTTATATAATCGAGTGTAAGCAAAATTTTTATTTAGGTACTGCCTCCCCATTATAAAAATATACTCTCTATAAAAAATATATCATGAAACCGTTGCTAATAAAAATTTTTTTTGCGGTATCTATATTAAAAAAATTATTTAAAAAAATCAAAAAAATTGAGCGATTATATATACTTAGATAAAGCAAAAATAAGTAATTATCTCATTATATGCGGGATTATATAAGATGTAACTGTAATAAATAGAACGTCAAAGAATTTAAGTAAGTTCAATTAAGTTTAAGAAGCGAGATGAAAGGAAACTGGTAACAGAGAATAAAGATTTTGTGGTTATCTAATATAATATACAAGCATTTGGGGAACACAAACCATCAAATTCCATACTTTCCACAACCAAAGACTCTATATCAACTTTACGAATCACATGATTATTGGTATCAGCTATATATAAATAACCATCAAAAAAACTTAATCCCGAAGGCTCATTCAAATCATTTCCGATAAAAGTCTTACAATCAGCCGTAACCGGATTTACTAACTTAATTTTGTGATTATACGTATCGGCAACCCACAAAAAATTATTAGCGTATTCTATTCCTAAACAATGCTGCAACCTGACATCAAAACCTTGCCCATCAACATCACCAAAAGCATTTAAATCACCGCTGCCGCAAATTGTTTTTACAAATTGTTTTTCTAAATTAATACCGCGAATCGAACTAACTTCACTATCGGCAATATATAATTCCTTCCCATTAGTAGTAATACCGCTAGGTTGAGCAAAAGCAGATTCACAAAGCTCGGCATCAAAACAAGATTCCGCACCTCTACCAGCGAAAACTTTTACAAAATTGGTGTCTAAATCTAATTCCCAAATTTGATGACAACCAGCCATTGCAATAAATAGCTTGTTTCCCAACTTTACTAAATCCCAAGGAGAATTAAGATTTTCGTTGATAGCGGCTATAGTTTCTACTTTTTGACTTTTAAAATCAATTTTTCGTATAGCATGATTTTCCGTATCGGCTATATACAAAATATTTTTAAATTTATCAAAAGCCATTCCTTGAGGAGCAAAAAACTGTGCTTCCTCAAAGCTACCATCTTTCAAACCACTACCGCTACCAATAATATGTAAAACTTCCCCTTCTAAACTGCTGACAACAATCCGATGATGCCCCGAATCAGCAATAAATAATTTAGAGTCGGCGGCTAAAACTTTACCGGGGAAAGATAAAGGTGTAATTGAAGGAGTTTTGTGTTTTTCTAAGATAAAATCAAACTCTTGAAAATCAATCGTACCCTTATCTTGATGCAGTTGAATTAACTTAGCGATCGCCCTATCCAAAATTTCGCGTTTACCTTCACCTGTTAACGAGGCTACCACATAACCTTGAGGATCGATAACAGCAAAAGTTGGATAAGCCTTGACAGCATATTCCTGCCAAACTCGAAAATCCCTATCAACTAAAACAGGATGTTCGATGTTGTAACGTAAAATAGCTTGACGAATATTTTCGGTTTCTTTCTCATTATCGAATTTAGCCGAATGTACCCCAATCACCGTAACGCTATCTTTGTATTTTTGTTCGAGATATTTTAAATCCGGTAAAACGTGCAGACAGTTAATACAGCAATAAGTAAAAAAATCAAGAATTACTATTCTTCCCCTAAGCTGTTTTAACGAGAAAGGTTTATCAGTATTTAACCAAACATAATTTTGTGGTAATTCCGGTGCGCGAATACGTCTGGTTGGGAATGGGGGATTGGGCATTGGGCATTGGTAATAGGTAATTCGTAGGGTGTGTTATGGCACGATGATTAATTAGGATTGTAAATAAATAATTGTGTTTCGCGCCTAACGCACCATATTGTCAATATTAAATTCGATGGTGCGTTGCGCTGTCGCGACAACACACCCTACAGCGCTTTAACCATCAACAAACACGGTATATCATCCCAAATTTGAGAAAATTCTTCAATTGGCTTAAATCCCATTTTGAAATAAAAACCCCTTGTCAACGCATAATATTTATCTGGATGGGATTCACCAAGAGTTTTGACTTGAAAATATTCAATACCATTTTGGTTAATAAATTTCTCTGCTTGCTCTATTAAACTACTTCCAATACCTTTTCGATGAAATTGAGGAAGTACACCCATAACGTATATTTCGGCAGTAAATTGATTGTGTTGTTTAATTGTCAAAAATCCTACGGCTTTACTATCTTCCATCGCAACAAATGTAGGAAGTTGTTCGATATCTTTTGCATATTGAATAATTGCTGCTTCAATTCCAAACCACTGAGGTAAAGAGCGCATTATCTTTTCGCAAACGCTGCCTTTACCTAGCATCGGTTTTTCTATTACAAGATTCACTGCTTATGTTATTTGATTAAATTTTGGGTGCGAATTGAAATTATGGAGACGTTGCATTGTGTACAACGTCTATACACTATTATTTCTCAATTAATTCTACATCTTGAGGTACTTTAACTTCCGGAGTCGGTAAGGGAGTAGCACGTCTTGGCAAGTTGAAATACTCTTTTAATTTCTCAGTTGTCGGCTGTTTTGCTTCTGGAGTTATTTCAATTTCGGGTTGTATATCCGGTTGAATTGATGGAATTTCGTTTTCTAAAGGCTCGACAATTTCCGGTAATGTTGTGGTTGGTAATTCTGGGGTTTGTTCAATTTTTGTTTCCACATCAGGATTTATTTTGTTGATTTGAGATTCTGGTGTCGGAGTTTCAATTATTTCTGGAGTTTTATCTTCCTTACCACGTTTAAATCGATTAAAAAATCCATCGGGTTTAGATTCTGGTTGTGGTGTTGGTTGGATTTCTACTTCCGGCGTATTTTCTAAGGTTGGTGTTTCAATTACTTGGGGAATTGTTTCTTCTAATGTGGTTTCCGATTGTGGTGTTTCAATTACTTGGGGAATTGTTTCTTCTAATGTGGTTTCCGATTGCGGTGTTTCAATTATTTCCGGAATTGCTTCCACGGTAGGTTGTGGAGTTGGAGTTTTTTCTTCTTTTCCACGTTTAAATCGATTAAAAAATCCATCGGATTTAGATTCTGGTTGTGGTGTTGGTTGGATTTCTACTTCCGGTGCATTTTCTAATGTTGGTGTTTCAATTACTTCGGGAATTGTTTCTTCTAAATCAGTTTCCGGTTGCGGTGTTTCAATTACTTCAGGAATTGTCTTTTCTAAATCAGATTCCAATTCTGGAGTTTCTATTATTTCGGGAATTGTTTCTTCTAATTTAGTTTCCGGTTGCGGTGTTTCTATTATTTCGGGAATTGTTTCTTCTAATTTAGTTTCCGGTTGCGGTGTTTCTATTATTTCTGGAGTTATTTTATTATCTTCCTTACCGCGCTTGAATCGATCGAAAAATCCACCTTTACCTTTATCTGATTCTTCTAATTGCGTTTCGGGGGTTGCTTCAGTTGGTATTTTACTTGCATAATCTGAGTCTACAATTCCTCGTATATCTTCCGCAGAAAGTTCTCCTCGAACGATTTTTGCTAATGCATTTTTACCGTTGGGTTCGTAATTAATTACTTTAACGGTACTGTTATAAACGTTTTTAACTGGATTCCCTTGATTATCAAGAAATTCTAACTTTACCCAATTCTTACCTTCATTAAATCCTTTCAAATATAAAGATTGCCATCTATCAATAATAAAACTTTCACCGTTAATTGTGCAGCGAATTCGCCAATCTGCAATCGGGTTATCGGGATTATCTTCAGCAAGAATATGTAGGGGAGCGTTGGTTAAATAAAAATCAAGTAGAATTGGCTCTGCACCATAACTACCTTGCGGACTGTTGTAAGTTAATATTGGCAGATTATCGTCTGGATTGTTGTCATCGCTTTTGGTAAATACGTGAAATGTAGTTTGAGCGTAAGCACCTTCATTTTTAAAGCTTTCATCCCAAGCACGAGAAGCAAAAACACGTAAAGTATGAGTACCCGGAGATAAATTTGATAACTCCAATGGTTGATTTAAGTCATAAATTTCTAATTGGGGTTGATTATCTAAAATTACGTCTAAATGCGAACCCAATTCATACTGCGCGTCTTTAAATATTGGTAAATCTTTAACTTGAAAACTAACTTTTAATTTATCCGATTCTAATACCTCATCTGGCTTCGGATTAAGTATTTTTACCTGCGGTTGATAAACGTTTAAACTTTGACGCAAAGCTTGAATAACTTCGGGAGGAGCAACTTCGGAGATTTTTCGGGAAAGCTGAGCGTTTTTTTCTTGTAATGGTTTTTCTGCTACTTGAATCGATACGTCTTTACCAATCGCCTTATCACCGCAAGCCGTCAAACTTAATACCAGCAAACATACGATCAAATTCTTAAACAGCGCGTATCTCTTCGCTTTCAACTTAGTCAAAGCTTTCATCAACCATGAATTCATATTTCTCTACCTGCGATCGCGATAAATTTTCTAGTTTTTGTTCAAGTACCTATAGTACATAAAGCATCAAGAACAAAAATAAAATAATTTCTTATTTTTATAGCTTGTTATACAGGTTGAGGATAAAAAAATTTGCTGTTTATTTATTTTTAAAAGCAAAACAAAGCATATAATCTGTAACCTCAAACAGATGTTTACAATATTTTACATAGATAATTATACTGGTATCTATACACTTGTATAAAGCATCCATTTTTACATCTGAATATGATTCCTACTCTGTATCAACCTTATACAGAATGGTTGCTTCAGATATTGCAACTATAAGAAAAAACAATAATATCTACTAACACATCTATTAATTGTGTGCTATGCAGAATAGTTAATAATACGAAATATTGCAGTTTGTAACGAAATATTTAAACTATTGACTTTTTGACCAACACCTAAAAGTTTAAAGGCTGAAAAGTCGAAAATTATCGAAGTTTTAATTATTGTTAATTAAAGGCTCACAATGTGGGATATATGACTTTATAATTCAACGAGAAAGCAATAAACGCATAGAGTCTTTGCTCGCGAAAAAAAAGCATATAAGTGGAAACATATTTTATTACGTGCCATTTATTTGTAAAGACAACTAGCTGAACATCCTCAGTCCTTTTTTTAGAGAGGAGGTCGAATGACAATAAGTCCTCCGGAGCG
>CAYMZW010000321.1:0-8198 GCA_964395005.1 uncultured Rivularia sp. | reverse complement strand
CTTCTAGAGGCCATTGGATATTAAAAAATGGGTCGTCGTAGCGCAAACCTTTTTCGTATCCAGGGGTATAAAATTCACCGACCATGTACATAATTTCACAGCCATCAGTTAATGCTTGGTAGCCGTGAGCAAACATTTCCGGTACGTATAAAGCACGGTGATTGTCTGCCGATAATTCCACGCCAAAATGCTGTAAATAAGTAGGAGACTCGGGACGCATATCAATAATTACGTCGTAAATAGCACCTTTAGTACAGCGAACTATTTTTGTTTCTGCTGCGGGTTCTGTTTGATAGTGCATTCCCCGCAAAGTACCTTTTTTATGGTTAAAAGACAAATTACACTGAGCAACTACTGGCTTTAAACCATGTGCTTCAAGTTCTTTAGCGCAAAAAGTACGAGCGAAGAAACCACGGTGGTCGTGTTTTTCTTCTAAATCAATGGTGTAAGCTCCTTGGAGTTCGGTTTCGGTAAAAATCATGACTACCCTTTTAAAATGATTGAATTTTTTGATGTAGTGGTACGGAAATATTAAATACCCGTACCTATTTTTTATGCAGATGAACTATAGTAAACGGTTAATTTTGAGCTTGAATTTTGTTCTTACTTCTTAGCCCAGAAGAAGTCTTTATCGATTTGCTGAGTACGAATCAAATACTCTAACTGCTTCAAGCGAGTGAAACCTCTGGAGAAAAATATTTCCTGTGTCATGTCGATTTGGTTAAATACTTCAGCCAATTGTTTTGCTCCCGAACGGGCATCCCAATCGCATTTAAAGCCAGGTAAAACTGTATTGATTTTTTCAAAGGAAACTCGATAGCTGCGATTATCTGAAGCGTTATCACCAAAGCTCAACTTACATCCGGGGAATGCTTCAGCAACAAATTCAGCTATTTCCTTAACTCGATAATTATTAGCGGTATCTCCAACGTTAAATATTTGATTGTGGACGATATCGCGAGGAGCTTCCAAAGCACAGATAATAGCTTTAGAAATATCTAAAGCATGAACTAATGGCCTCCACGGAGTACCATCGCTAGTCATTTTGATTTCTTTGGTAGTCCAAGCTAAACCAGCCAAGTTATTTAAAACAATATCAAAACGCATTCTTGGGGAAGCACCGAAAGCAGTCGCATTCCGCATGAAGGTAGGAGAAAAATCATCGCTAGCAAGTGGTTTTACATCTCTCTCTACCATAGTTTTACATTCTGCATAAGCAGTCTGTGGATTAACCGGGGATTCTTCGGTAACATCTCCCTCGGTAGCAACACCATAAACGCTACAGGAAGACATATATACGAAGCGACGTACACCCGCTTGCTTAGCTAGTTTAGCAAGACGAACCGAACCTGCATGGTTGATATCGTAAGTAATAGTTGGCGATAATTGTCCGGTAGGATCGTTGGATAGTTCGGCCATGTGAACTATAGCTTCTACCCCTTGTAAATCCTCCAAGGAAATATGACGGATATCTTTATTTAAAGTTTTAGCGGTAGTTTCGGTACCGTTGTACAGCCAACCATTTTTGTAATAACCAGTGTCTACACCAATTACTTGATGTCCCTTTTCTATTAACAAGGGAGCTAACAAACATCCGAGATAACCTTCTGTACCAGTAACGAGAATTTTCATTGATTTTTATTCCTATTAATTATTAATCATTCAGATGAGGATTTTTTACGAAATCAAACTTTTAGCAATTAACTGCTGCTGCTTTGAGATGTGCTTGTTCTGGAATTTCTGCTGCTACAGCTTTACCAATTTGGATAGAGGAAGTAGCTGCTGGAGAGGGAGCATTGCACACATGAACGGAATTTTTACCTTTGACAATCAAAAAGTCGTCTACTAATTTGCCGTCGTTCATTAAAGCTTGAGCGCGAACTCCTGCGTGGGTGGGAACTACGTCTTCCGTTCTCACTTCAGGAATCAGTTGCTGCATACTTTTCACAAAGGCTGCTTTACTAAAGGATCGAATAATTTCCTTGATTCCTTCATTTGAGTGTTTTGCAGCCAGTTTCCAGAAGCCTGGATAACTCATTACTTCCGCAAAATCCCTTAGATCAAAATCTGTTTTCTTATAACCTTCCCTTTTCAAACTAAGTACGGCATTTGGACCTGCATGAACCGTACCATCTATCATCCGGGTAAAGTGAACGCCGAGGAAGGGAAAATCTGGGTTAGGAACCGGGTAAATCAAACCTTTTACTAAATGACGTTTTTCTGGAGTAAGTTCGTAATATTCACCGCGAAAAGGTACAATCTTAGCTTGGGGATCGACGTTTCCTAATTTGGCTACACGGTCGGAATACAAACCAGCACAGTTAATAACGAAGCGGGTTTCAAAACTGCCATTGTTGGTTTCTAATACCTGATTTTTACCGCTAGCAACTATTTTCTCAACTTTAGTATTGAATTTGATTTCGCCACCTTGTTGCTGAATAATTTCCGCGTATTTCTGGCAAACTTGCTTATAATTTACAATCCCAGTTGATGCTACCCAAATTCCTGCAACACTAGCTACGTGGGGTTCTTTTTCTCTAACTTCTTCACTTGTAATTTTTTTAACTTCTAATCCATTTTCTAAACCTCGTTTGTAGAGGTTTTCTAAACGAGGAATTTCTTGAGGAGAAGTTGCAACAATAACTTTACCGCAGACTTCATGGTCAATGCCGTGTTCTTGGCAAAATTGCACCATCGAACGGCAACCTTCGCGAGAAAATTTAGCTTTGAAGCTACCAGGTTTGTAATAAATACCTGAGTGAATCACACCGCTATTATTACCAGTTTGGTGAAACGCTACCTGGTTTTCTTTTTCTAAAACTAAAATTTTTGCTTTTGGATAGCGTTCCCCTAAAGCCATACTGGTAGAAAGACCGACTATACCACCACCGATAATTATAAAGTCATACATTTTTTGTATTCGGTTCCCCTGAAACTAAAGTAATTAAGGTAATTAAAATTAATCAACAATCATCCGGCGTTAGATATCAATAGTTACAAGTGCAATAATTCATAACTCCTAACTCCTAACTCCTAACTCCTAACTTATCTACCAAACCTTCCAAGGGGCTTCGTTATTCTTCCAAAGGTTTTCTAAATAATTTCTATCTCTTAAAGTATCCATTGGTTGCCAAAAGCCATCGTGTTTGTAAGCAGATAGCTGTTCCATATCAGCTAGCTTTTCCAATGGTTGTTTTTCCCAAATCGTGGAATCACCTTCGATAAAATCAATTACTTGAGGTTCTAAGACAAAAAAGCCACCATTAATCCAAGCGTTGTCTCCATCTTGTTTTTCCCGGAAACTAGTGATTTTGGTTTGTTCTTGTCCCAGAACAATTGCACCAAAACGTCCCGGTGGCTGTACTGCGCTTAGTGTCGCTAAGGATTGTTGTTCTTGATGGAATTTTATCAAATTGGTGACATTTACATTACTAACACCATCACCATAGGTAAAACAAAAAGTTTCGTTACCGATATGCTCTTTGACTCGCTTTAATCTTCCACCTGTGAGGGTATTATCCCCTGTATCTACCAAGGTGACGCGCCAAGGTTCGGCGTAACCACAATGCACGTTCATCTGGTTAAAGCGCATATCAAAAGTTACGTCTGACATATGCAAGAAGTAGTTAGCAAAATACTCCTTAATTACGTACCCTTTATAACCACAGCAAATAATAAAATCATTAATACCATGAGCGGCATAAATTTTCATAATATGCCAAAGAATTGGCTTACCACCAATTTCTACCATTGGCTTTGGTCTAACGCTAGTTTCTTCACTTAACCGCGTACCCAGACCTCCAGCCAAAATTACTGCTTTCATAAAAACTGCCTCTAATGTTTTTAAGGTAGATGATTGAATATTTATCCTATGATTCGATTGAGAAAAATTTTTATTTTCTCAGTATATAATCTAACCGTATTTTTACTGTTAATTGTAAAGACGAGATAAATAAAGGAGTTTTGTCTGTGAAAAAATGAAAAAGCTTGGTTTGCAGTAAAAACACAGTTCAATACTTTTAATTTTGCCAGATAAAAAAACATAAATTTTCTCTATTTACTTCTATAAAGTTAAGAAAGAATAAAGTCATATTAATTATTTTTGATATGTCAAAAAGACAGAAAAAGAATCTATTAAATGATGATAATTTTTCTGTATTGCTTGTCTAAAGAGTTATTATATCAAGTTAATAAAATTACGTATTATTCTCCGAATAAAAGTAAAAAAATAAATGACTTTTATGTGCAAAACCTGGTTTCAAAGTGATTTAGCGCTAATTTAAGACCTATACTTCATCGATCTGCCACCCTTCAAGAATGATCTGGTAGGTTGAACGGCTAAATATTAATCTTCGCTCTAATTCGACACAACTTATGAAGCACAATTAATATTTATTACAAAAGCTTTTAGTAATTTAGTTTTGTTTGTGTTATGGATTCTCGATTCATTCTTGCTATACGATTTATGTGGCACACAGAAGCAAACGATACAGCATTCAGCGCGATCGCAACACATTCGCTCTTCAATATATCTGGCAATAAACAATAGATAATCAAAGGAAACGGTGAGTAATCGCTGGCCTATTAAAATAAGTAATATTACATGATAAGCGTAAATAAAGTTACGAGTTACAGCTACTAAAATGCTTGTATCAGCCTTTTTGATGTTGCAGACGGTTTTTTATTTTATATCAGGTCAAAAAAATCCTTTGGTGCGAGTAAGAGAGGCATCCTCGAATTTATGCTCGGGGAGTTGAAACTTTTACTACGGAAACTTTGTATGAAAGCAAGTTGCAACGACGAACTGAGAATCCCCATTTTTTTTAGCAGGGATTGTCACTGCACTCGGCCATATTAAACCTAATATGTAAATCGAACTATAGCGGTTTTCAGTAAGAATGTATGTCACGAGAACGAAAACCGCTATACTACGATCGACCGCACGGCACTCAATGAATGATTTGTTTTCCCCAAAAACTTGTAAAGACGTGGCGCAGTGCGCCCCGTCTCTATAATTTGCCTGAATAAATGAAATTGACTACTGTTATTGCTGTATTACACTTGTTTTTTGAAATAAGGTGTCGCATTTGTTGTCAACCACAACGCAGATGCTGCTAAGTGCTTGTTGGTAGTTATCCATATCATCTTTTTCCAAGGAAATTTTAGCCGCTTTTTGCAAATCTTCTATTGCTTGCTGACGATATACATTGGACTGTCCTCCACCATATTGCGCTAGTTCGTAGCGAACTAAACCCCTTTTTAGATAGACTTTTGGCAATTTAGGATTCAGCTGCAATGCTTGATTAAAATCTGTAAGAGCTTTTTTGTATTCTTGCTCGAAGTTACTACTGTATTGAGCTAATTGATAACGAACTAAACCTCTTTGATAAAAAGCTTCTGGTCTAGAAGAATTAATTTGTAATGCTTGATTAAAGTCTTCAATTGCTCTTAAATAATCTTTCTGAGAATCACCGCTGAATTTTGCTATTTGAGAACGGACGATACCTCGTCTAATATAGGCTTCTACCTCTTGACGATCAATTCTTAACGCCTGATTGTAGTCATCAATTGCTAATTTATATTCTTTGTCGGGGTCGCTGCTATATTCGGCGAGCATATAACGAACGTTACCACGATTAACAAGAGCTTTTACTGCATTTGGATTTAATTTGAGAGCATGAGTATAATCTGTAAGAGCTGCTTCATATTCTTTGAGGTTATAGTGCGAATTGCCGCGATTTACATAAGCTTTCGGACTATCGGGATTTTTTTGTATTGCTTGAGCAAAATTAGCAACGGCTTCTTCGTAATTTCGCCCTTTGTAAGCAGCACGACCTTCTTTGTAATAATCTGTAAAAGTGTTTTTATTATCGGCTGGTTTTGAACTAATTAAAGTTTGCTGAGCGTATTGGGTTTCTTCAATGTTGGATGTTGTAAATTTGGTAACTATATCTAAATAGCCTAATGTCAAGAAGCCCAGCAAACATAAAATGACTGGATAAAATTTTGGCTTATTATTTGGCTGATAGTAAGAAATCTTTCTACCGACTGGCGAATGAACGGCACGATTAACATATCTGGATGTAGGTACCGTTGTAGCGGCTGTTCTTCTTCTTGGGGTTGTAGTAGTACGTCGGCGCTTCGGCGGTTTGGGACGGGGCTTTAAGTGTTTCTTGCTTGCGACATCTTGAATTGATGGAAAAGGATCTCTTCCCCCTAATTTGGCACTACGTTCGCACCAAGGACATTTATGTAGGTGGTTGCTGTAAAGATGTTGCGGATTTTTCTGACAAGTACGCAGGGCATCTTCTGCTTCAGCTAAAGCCGACAGCCAGGTTTGAGCGTTCGGACGAATATTTGGGTTATTATGACCATCTTCAAAACAACGTACAAAAAGTTGCTGCAAGGTGGGATGAAGAATCTCCCAAGATGGTGCAATGGGTGTAGGAATATAAGGTACGCGCCGGTTGACGCTGTAGGTAAAGTGTCCTTGGGCAATACGCGCTTCATATGGTGGCGGTTCGCCTACACTCTGGTAGATTCCAGAAAACGGATGAGTACCTTCCATCAATAGTTGGAATATCAGTACCCCTAAACCAAATAAGTCGTGAGGAGCAGCGCGATCGCACTCGGAAAATGTTTTGTTTTGTAGCTCTGGAGGAGTAAATTCGGGTTTACCTACAGGAGTACGATAAACAATATTAGTTTTTGGATCGCGAACTTGAAACGAATCGGTGTCTACAATAGTCACCAATGCTGTATCGCTAACTAAAATATTCGATTCATTAACATCACCAACGCAATATCCGCTTGCGTGCAAAGCCGCAAACGCCGCAGCCAAATTACGAGCAGTGCGAAGCAGGTACTGATAGTTGAATAAAGGACAGTGTTGACGGCGAGTTCTTGGGTTATAAAAATCGATCGCCGGACGCATTCCCCGAATGCGCGGCATCGTAAAACCAATTATATTATTACTACCGTCTGCGGCCCGAATTAATTCCGAAGGCCAAGCTATCGATATATGTCCTAAAGATGCTGTAGGATTTTCAGGTGGATTAAGCAACATCACTTCGAGCTTACTAGCCTTGGACGCATCCGGCTTATGGTAAACTTTGGCGACGGTTTCAGCATCTGAAGGTACTGTGTAGATGCACGCTTCACCACCACGCCCCAAACTTAGGTTGAGGTCGATGGGCACAATTTTTTGATTGGGAAGACAGTGTAGTACCTGCATTTTTTAATTACACTTTTACTTTATTGTTTAAATTTGACTGCGGTTTGATAGTATCGTCTTTTTAATTTATTAATTGCTTAATGCTGCTATTATTAAAGTTAAATCGTCATCGGTACGTTGAGTAATTTTCTCAGAACGCAAAAATTTAACTAACTGTTCTTTTGCTCCTTTCAACTCTTCGGCATTAGCTACGAAGTCAAATAAAGGTAGGAAAAACGGCTTGTGGGGTAAACCTACAGACATATTAATCGCCAACATTTGCAGCCCATCCGTAAGAAGTGCAATATTGGTAATACTCTGTCTCCATACATTTACCTGTACTGAATCTAATGCCGTGGGTGAAGTCAAAAAGCTAGTTTCGTTAATATATTCGCCACTATCGGGAACCGTTAAAGCTGTTAAATTTCCCATACTATCTTTAGCGACTGCCACACCATCTCCAATTTGAGCCACTACAGCAACTATAGGTGTAGCTACCACAATAATTAAAGTTGTCGCTAAATCTTTGGGTGGTCTATTTGAAGCTATTGCTTCTTCCTCAACTGCTGTTTTTGCTGCTAAGATTGCTTCACTTAATAGCGACTTTGCCGAGCTATCTGAACTAAGAGTATCTTTATTTATTTGCTTAAGAGATATATTCTCAATCGCTGCCTCTACGGCAACCATTGCTCCTACCTTTCCCAAACTAGCACTGCCAGCACCATCTGCTGCTGCTGCTACCAATATATTATCTGGCAGCATTTCCCAACGATGGGCATCTTGACAGAGTTGGGAATTCCGCACGTGGCTGGTTCCACAAACGGACGCACCTACTACCCTCCAACGAAGCTGTTGTATTGAACTGTTCATATTTACAATATTTCGGGCTGTTTAATTGCTCTACTTGGACTATATTAAACAGAACCCCAGCCAATTGGTGGTAAGGCAACTTGTTCGTCTACTTTTGAATGAGAAACTGCTGACA
>CAYMZW010000320.1:0-8216 GCA_964395005.1 uncultured Rivularia sp. | reverse complement strand
TATTGATAAACCGCAAGAAAATTAAAAGCTTGAAATGGATATTCCATTGATTTTACAAATCGTTCGTAACTAAGTGGTTCATTTTGTGCAAGCCAGTCTTTAATTAAAAACAAAGAATAACCATGAGCATGGAAGAAATCGTAAATCTCAGATTGAAAAACATTATGAGCTTTTAAACTAGATTGAGCGCATTCAAAAAGAATAGTTGGATGATAACGATTCAATATAGTTTCACCACCTTTGAGTGCAGCTAATTCACCTCCTTCTACATCGATTTTGATAAATCCTATAGGTTTTTCTGGTGGAACAATATCATCAAGTCTGACACAATTCACTTTCAGAACTTCAACGTCTCCATCCGCACTATTGGAACCATGAAGCTTTAATCCACTAAAACCCGAACGCTGAGAGTGTAAATAGAAGTCTACTTCGCCATTAGTGTCACTTAAAGCAACTTGAAATATTTCTGCATTAGGAAACTTATGCTTTAACCATTCGTATTTGTAGGGAATAGGCTCAACCGCAATATGTTTGCCATTTGGTGAGAGTTGATCGATCAGATTAAGTACCGAACCCAAATGCGCTCCAATATCAATACAGTTCATTGAACTATTGATAATACGACTCATAGCCAATTCACGCCGCTGCCATTCAACATGTATCTCGTGTAGTTCGGGATGCTTCCTACGTTCTAAAGTTTTTGTAAACTCACGTAACTTAAATGCTGTTTTTTCTAAAGGAGTGCCAATTAGCTGATGAGCAATGTATTCCTTAAGTAGCATACTTAAAGCCTAAAATATTTTTTTTCTATGGTAGCAAATTAATTATTAATAAATTATTAAACTTATGGTGGTGACGATTGAATTCCGCTTAGCTTAAATCTAAATAACCGCTAATAAAATAGTTCGTCTTCTAGTTTTATTCTATGATACGTTGGAGTCGCAAAAATAAATGCCATAATTTATTCTGATGACATAGGCGTAAGCGCCAATCCTAATAGATAATTATAGTTATTAACCGTAGATCAAATCGAAACTCATAACTTCAAATAAAAATCTCAGAAACCACCGTTTAGAATAGCTTTGATTAAATGCAACTAACAATCCATAATCAGCAACTACAAATCAATCCCGTAAGTTTTATTGCCGATTTTCTCCTAACAGGAATGCTTATTGGGCCAATTGCCGCTCCTTTCCTGGCTGCATCTGGGTTGCCAATTTTACCAACTATTGCAAACATAATTTACTTTATGGGTCATCATGTTTGCCCGCAACCTCAGATGGGAGTTGAGTTAGCATCGCCCGCTCTTATGGCTGTATGTATGCGCTGCTACGGAACCGTAATAGGTTTATTTACTACTCGGTTACTGTATATTACTGATAAAGGAAAAGCTTTTTACTGGCTGCATCAATACGGTTGGAATGGTGCGGCGATCGCGACTGTATTAATGATGGCTTATCCGGCGGAAATGGCAGCACAAATTTTGGGTTGGTGGAGTTTTCAAAATATAGTAGTAACACCATTCGGCTTAATTACAGGTTTAGCGTGGGGATTATTCACAATGCCGATTTTACACGGTTCCCAAAACGCAAATCCCATTTAGATTAAAAAGATTTACACATTAGTCAACTTTTCAACCAAAGCTTTGACATAAATCTGGTGATTGTAACGCTCATGTACCAAGCGATAACCTTTTTCAGCTAAAGCTTCTCTGTGTTTAGAATTATTTAGCAGACACTCAATTGCTTGACGTAACCCCTCTGAATCGCCGGGATTTACGCCCCATGCGGCTTTTGCATCGATTAATTCTTGGATGATTCCTGGCGAGCGAGTAATGATGACAGGTTTGCGACAGGCAAGCGCTTCAAACAAAGTAGATAAACCGGCTTGAAAATTGTTTTGATAAAGAGCAATTGCAACAATGTCAGCATCGCGGTAAAGCTGCACCAAGGAATTCCAATCATAGTATTTATAAGACATATTTGTAGGAATAACCTTGGGGAAAGTCCGCGAATTTAGCGTTTTAATTGGAGACGCAGCGCTAATTTTCACATCGACATTTAAAGATTCAGTTGCTCGTGCAAGAGTTCGATAATCTCGTTGTTCCAAACCTCCGCTAACAATTAGTGGACGCGATTTCTGTAGTGAAGAAGGTTTTGGCGCGAAGAAAGATACATCTGTAGGCTGACAAGAAAATAGACAGATGCGGTTTTTAGGTAAATGCAGATAATTACGCAGAAAATCAGCTTGTTCTGGATTTGCAGTCATGAATAGATCGACACGGTTTCTAATGCCGAAAAACTTTAAAGCTAAACGCCCTTGCAGTCTATTCAGATTGTGGATATACAAAACTACTTTCGGTGCTTTTTTTCTTCCTCCGCAAAGTGTAGCAATGGGTAATCCTACATTTTCATCAGCACAAAAGATTACGTCCGAATCGGTAAGAGAAACGGAAAGTTCACGTGCTAAAGCCCAGATATGAAGCAGTTCGGTAATATTTGCAGGCGCTAAATTTATTGGTAAAAAAGGTTTTTTTGGCTGATGAATTTTTGCCTTCAATAGCTGACTAACATCAAATATGACATGAGCAGGACATTTACCAAGCTGAGCATCTCGACTGATTTCTTTCAAATCAACACAAGTGCTGAGAGCTAAATGATATGCCATTATAAATTTTAAAATAAACTTTATTCAGAGAATATACTAATTGAATGTTGCTTTAGTAACTTTGCTCCATATTTTAATAAAAATTAATTTTATACATAAAAATAATAATCACGCAACTTACGTAAATTTGCCCTGAAGCCTTGCCTCTACTGTCTAATTCCTTGTCTAAATACGATTTTCAAGCTTAACTTATTTAGTTTTCCAGGTAAACAAAAGTAAAAGCCATCCCAAATTTCAGGGATGGCTTATTGTATTTATATAAGCAGTAGCTATCGTGATTTAATTATTATTACTATGTTGTAAGTGTAGTTAATATTGTGATGCAATCCTACTACTCGATTTTTCTTGCTTATTAACTTCAAGTTTTGGCTGAGGATTTAATGTTTCGTGGAAAATTTCAATAATCCGATCTACTTTAGAGTCCCAATCAAAGTAGTTTGTACGTACTCGTTTTGGACCAGCTTGTCCCATTTGACGACGCAATTCGGGTGAATCAGCAAGTTTAATCATTGCTTCTGAAAATCCATTTACAAAAGCTTCTATAGAAGCAGGTTCTACCCAAATACCGCAATCGGGATGTAGAGTATTGGCAGGGCCAGCCCATTTCGTTGCAATGACGGGCAATCCTAAAGCCATCGCTTCTAAAACTGCATTACCACCAGCTTCACGTAAGGAAGGCATTACAAATACATCGCATTCGCAAAGGAATTTAGATGCTTGTTCGCGTTTCATCCAGCCGTGAAAGTTAACATTATTTTCTAAACCTAAATCGGCAACTTTATTTTCTAAATCTTGCCGTAATTCTCCGTCTCCAACTAACTCTAAAACGGCGTTTGTTCTTTCGGCAACTTCTTTGAAAGCATCAACTAAAAATTGAATTCCTTTCCAGTCAACAAAACGGCCTAAATAAACGAAACGAATTGGTTTTGAGGGGTTAACTTCTTGAATTTCTCTTGGTTGCCAAATATCTAAATCAACTCCACATTCTATTACTTGGTAAATTTTTCCCTTGCATCCTACTGGTAAAGATTTTCTAGTCAGGGAATTAGCCACAATTAATGTTTCTGCTTTTAATTTACCCGGTACAATTTTATGTAATATATGAGAAAATAGCCTCCCTAATGTTACCGATGCAGTAGCAAATTTAGAATCCATATAGCGAAAAGCTGGGGGGAAATCAACGCCACCAGCCAAAGGACCTAGTACTACTGGTACGCCCAAATCGTACATAAAATTTAATCCTTTAGGGGTTATTGGCGAAGGCTGAAATACAATGTCAACATCTTCATTTTTTACTAGTTCTTTTACCAATTTCTTTGCCTGGATTTGAGTAATCCAATGCACCATTTGTAAAAATATTAAGTCTTCAATTCTATAGTGAAAAAATTTGCTTATCCGCCAAATAAGTTTCTGTAACCAATTGTCCTTAATGAGATGAAATTTATTAAAATCTTCGTCATTAGGAAATTCTTGGCGAAGTTCGTCTCTAACTCTTTCGTGACAAACTATCTGTAAGTCAACTCCACGTTCTTGAAAAAGATGAAAATAATAAATATTTTTACCAGACTCACCACCCATGCGACGAGATACATTTTCTGCAACTAATAGTACTCGCAATTCTTTTTGCTTGTTTTCAAATTGTGCCATTGTCATAATAGATTACCCTAAAATAAACTGACATCGGATTTTTATTTTTTAATCAGAAAATGGATAATCACCGATCTATATTATGATGTTTTTCTAGATAAAACCCAACCTATATTAATAACTAATAAGTAAGTCAGGATATATAAATACAACTAGATAACAGAATGTAAATAAGCGATTAAAGCCATTATTCTAATGCCTACCTAATCCTCAGTCACTATTCGCTAATCATAATTTAAATTTGATATCGCGAACCTAATTAATAGTTAAGTAACTGTTTGAATCGGGAATCCAAAGCCCAAAGAATATCTGATATATAAAAACAACGTTAATATTGCTAAATAAACGATAGTTGTTTGAATATCTTGGGCAAAGCAACAGAGTTGTTCCTGCCAAAGTCCATATAAATTGACAAAGTATAAAGGTAAATCGCCAACGGCAATGACAATTATTGCGCCGATTAAACCAAATTTGTAGTATGACAAAGGTAATCCTAACCCTATCATCACAAACCGAGCTAAGTTACTCTGAGCTAAATACAAAGGTTTGCCAATTGCTAGTAAAGCAGGACTAATTGTATAAAACAATAAGGAAAACCAAATACCGCTTGATAAAATCGGCATCATCCATGTTGCTTGGATATATCTATCATCATAAAGCGTACCGATGACTAAATCGCCTACAGTCACCAAAGCTGCTAATACTACAGCACAACCTATTAATAAAAATTTACGTTGATTAATAATTTTGTCTCTAAGGATTGTTCGAGGTAGTTCGGTTTGATTGGAAATCGTGGGAAAAATCACTTTATAACTAAGTTGTTTGATCACTTGTCGGGGTAAGTTAGCCAAAGTATAAGCTATTGTATAAACCCCTAACATTTGGAAAGAAAGCAACTTACCCAAAATTAAACGATCGCTTTGCTCGGATGCAAACATCAAGGCTGATGACATAAACATCCATTTACCAAAAGAGAGAATCTCTTTAACCGCATCTTTATCCCAAGCAAAACGATTTCGATATCCGGGTATTAAAAAATAGCTCCCGAACATTTTGTATGTGGCTCCTATTACTACTCCAAATGATAAAGCCCAAATATTTGGATCGAACCAAGCCCAGGTAATTAAGCTAATTAAAGTAAATACCTGTACGCTTAATTCAAATAAAGTTGATTTACCTAGATCCATCCTACGCATTAGGGTTAAAATGCTGATCGAGCTGAACCCATCTAGCACTGAAGACAAACCGACAATCGGTATCAACCAAAGCAAACGTTTTTCCTCGTAAAATGAAGCAACTGGCAATGTCAGAATCAGACAAAACAACCAAATTACCCAACCACGAATGATTTGTAAAGTCCAAGCAGTATTTAAAAAAGCTGTGTCATCCCCGCGTTTGCTATTAACAATACTTTGAGAAATACCGATATCAGAAAACAACTCTATACCAATTCTCAAGGTATTGACAACAGCCATCAAACCGAAAAATTCTGGAACTAATAAGCGAGTCAAAATCAAATTGCCACCGAAGCGAACAACCTGACTCATTCCATAACCTGCAATCGTCCAGATTGCACCTTGGTAAGCACGCTTTTTTAATGATGTCATAAATATATTAAATACCCATGCAAATCTATCTTTGAAGCTGAATTATTTAACCAATGTATTCAATATCGCATTTTTATTGTTGCCATTTAGGCAATATCGTGAATTAATTTTTGCTTTTCCCATACAGCCATTGAATTATAAATAACTAGGTATGCACAAAATTATCAAAAAAAACACGATTTTGATTTTTTATAGCTAAAACCAATAATTTATAGGTTCTTATGTTTCATACATCGGCATATTGGCATCAAAAGATAAAATCTGCATATAGCTAATTTTTGCTGACGATTGTTCAAAATCACCAACAATTTCACTTGAATGTATTTGAGCCGTCATCAAATATACTTATCTAACTATATTTGCACAATAGTTAAACATTGGAAACAGTAACATATTATTTTTTTTTCAGTAAAATCTTTGATTCTGCTCAAAATATAAATTTTCTATGTAGGAAAAAAATTATTTTTAAAGTTATTGTAAAGATTATTGCCAATAAGCCACAACTAAAGCTGTAAGTATTGACCAAAAACTAGTTAAATAAGGATGTTTGGTTCTACCGTTAAATCAAAAATTTTGATACTGGCTAATCGTCTCTAGAAGTGCTTAAATTTAAACTTAATTCTATATATTTATATTTGTATGCAGCCATTGTATTGGCGTTCGCGATCGTTCAATTTTATGATTTTACCTGACTGACAACATTTATAGTTAGTACCGCTTTATTCTCATAATTCAAAATAATTTAAATTATTAAAATCGAATCTTGTTACATCAATGTTAAGTAACCGTATAAATGTAATAATTATTACTGTTGTATGTTCTGGTGAAATTATACATGAATCGGTCAAAAGCCATCGATCAAATTAAATCGTAAAGTAAAGTTGGTGAAATAACAGGCAGTTAAAATATGAAATTATTGATTACAGGAGCATCTGGTTTCCTAGGAAAGTATGTGGTTGCCGAAGCACTACGGCAAGGGTTTGAAGTACGTGCTGCAATTAGACATAATAGTAATGTAAAACGTTTAACCTGGCGAAATTCTAGCAATTTAGAATTAATATCCATAGATTTAACCCAATCGGTTGGATTTGAAGACGCTTTAAAAGATATAGATGCTGTGGTGCATTTAGCCGCAGCTAAACAAGGTAAATACGACATACAGTATGCAAATACCGTTAGCGCTACCGAAAATTTACTGAAAGCAATGGTAGCATTAAATATTAAACGGTTAGTAGCTATAAGTACATTCAGTGTATTCGATTACTTACGTATACCCGGTGGTGAAATCATTAACGAAGATTCGCCTATTGAAAATCAGCCTTTACATAGAGACGTTTACGCTCAAACCAAACTGATTCAAGAAAGTCTGTTTCGAGATTTTGAACAGAAAAATCAGGGAGAAGTCACTATTCTCCGTCCGGGGATAGTTTACGGAAGAAACAATTTATGGAACGCTCATTTAGGAGTAAAACTGAAAAACCGTTTGTGGATTCGCATCGGTGCAAACGCCCAGCTTCCCCTTACTTATGTAGAAAACTGTGCGAGTGCGATAGTTAACGCCTGCGGTAGGAAAGAAGCTATCGGTAAGACTTTAAATATTGTCGATAATGATTTACCGTCTTCAAAAGTTTATGCCGATAAGATTTTAAAACTGTTACCGCGTCAACCTTCCACAATTAGTTTGAATTGGAATGCAATGCGCTTACTATCTCATAGCGCTTGGTTGTTTAATAACGCATTACTGTTTGGAAAAATTAAACTACCCGGTATTTTGGTACCAGCGAAATTAGAAGCCCGCTTCAAACCATTTCGCTACAGTAATGAAAACGCCCAGCAAATATTGAATTGGCAACCCTTATATTCTTTAGATGAAGCCTTAAAACGTAGCTGTAGCGATGTAGATTTGCTCTGTGATACAGCTTCTAAGGCAAAGATTGCTTCCTAATTAGAGAAGGGATGATGGGGAAAAAGGAACAAAGATGTTAGGTGAGGGAATGAAAAAATAAACAAATAACTTTCTACCCCATTACCCCATCACTCTCCTAACTCCTAACTCCTAACTCCTAATTCCTAACTCCTAACTCCTAACCTTTAACCTTTAACCTTTAACCTTATTTATGCTTATTGCTTATTTAACCGGAGAATATCCCAGAGCTACAGATACTTTTATTCAACGTGAAGTTGCCGCTCTTCGTCAACAAGGTGCAGAAATACACACATTTTCCGTGCGTCGTACTGGCGAAGAGCATATGGTAGGAGAAGAACAAAAACAAGAACGAAATCAAACTTTTTATA
>CAYMZW010000319.1:0-8234 GCA_964395005.1 uncultured Rivularia sp. | reverse complement strand
CACGACCTTGGCGGAACTGAGGCTGGCGTGGCTATTTTTACTTGGTTAGTTTACGAATCGGCTTTAGAGAAACAAAATCAAGTCGAAATTTAAACTTAATCTGGCGACTGTAAGTCGCAGCTACACAAACAAAACCCGCCTACGCGGGTTAAAAATCACCTAGTCTACCTGCGTAGACTTTGCTTGTGTAGTAGCGGTTTCAACCGCCTTCATCTGGCGACTGTAAGTCGCAGCTACACAAACAAAACCCGCCTACGCGGGTTAAAAATCACCTAGTCTACCTGCGTAGACTTTGCTTGTGTAGTAGCGGTTTCAACCGCCTTCATCTGGCGACTGTAAGTCGCAGCTACACAAACAAAACCCGCCTACGCGGGTTAAAAATCACCTAGTCTACCTGCGTAGACTTTGCTTGTGTAGTAGCGGTTTCAACCGCCTTAATCTGGCGACTGTAAGTCGCAGCTACACAAACAAAATCCGCCTACGCGGGTTAAAAATCACCTAGTCTACGCAGGTAGACTTTGCTTGTGTAGTAGCGGTTTTAACCGCCGGATACTTTTAAAGCATCCTCTAAAGCAAACTCTTTATAATTACTAAAAAATGCAAATTCTTCAAATTTATCCTCAAGGACATTTACTATTAGCTATTGCTGAATTAATGTTAGTTTCTTGGTCAATTAGCTTGTGGCGTAAATCTAACAACCTCGCGATTATTTTATCACTAATTGTGTTGGTGAGTACTGCTTATGATAACATTGTTCTGTTTGCTGGTAGCTTACTAGAACCTGGAGATTTATTATTATATTTAAACAAGATACGCTTTTTAGTTCACTATCTTTTCCTACCCTTACTGATTGTCGTCGGAGTTGATTTAGCTAATCGTGCTGGAGCAGTTTGGGCTACAACTATAACAAAGCGTTTATCTTGGGTTTTAGCTATTTTTCTTGGTGTTTTAGATGTAATTCGTAGGTATGTTGGTACGACATTTGAACCCAAATATTTTGCCGGAATTACACGCTATTATTCCCCCAACGTTTTCCCTATTATAACGATTGCAGTCACCATATTTATGGTACTCATAGGTACAGGTATCTTGATTCGTTCAAGAGGTAAATTATCGTGGTTGTTTATCGGTACTCTAGCTGCTTTTCTGGGGAATGTGCCTTTCCTTAGTAATTTTGGAACATTACCAGCTAGTCTCTCGGAATTTGTAATGATTTTGAGTTTGTTAGTAACAGAGCGTGATGTCTCGTTTTCACCGGAATCCTTTTTTGCTGGGAACTCTAGGGATTTAGTTACAGATAAAGTGTAATTAAACTCAGTTATACTATATCCGGTTAAACATTACTTCTGATGCAGTTACTAACCAAAATATCTCATTACCAAATCTACGGTATCACTTTAAGCAGCAACCAACCTCTACCAATTTTAACCCCCGCTTCCACCACAACAGCGATCGATATAAAAGTTGATCTTACAGAAGGTAATTTATCCGATGCAGATAAAATAATAAATCCGAGAGGTTGGTATCAAAAATCCAAAGTAGATGGAATTTATTATTGTTTGTCTCTCGGTGGTAGTAAGCAAAAACTAGACGTAGAAATTTCTCCCGATGGTAAACAAATCTGGATAAACTGGGTACATTTACCAATCGCTGAAGTTACCGCGATGCTAATCGGTTGCATTATCGGTACAGCTTTACGGTTGCAAGGAAAAATCTGTCTCCACAGTAGCGTTATTAAGGTGGATAATTGTGCGATCGCCATTATCGGTGCAAAAGGTGCGGGTAAGTCAACTACCGCAGCAGCACTTGCTTTCCAAGGCTATCCGATTTTAGCCGATGACATTGCTGTACTTACCGACTGTGGTAACTCCATCAAGGTTCAACCTGGTTATCCCCGTTTGCGGTTGTGGAAGTCTGCGGTAAATCAACTTTACGGTGACGAAAAAGGATTATCGCGAGTATTTAGCCAAACTGATAAACATTTTTTAGAGTTAAATCAAGATAAAGTATCGGCTTGGGGTTTTCACAATCAACCTTTACCTCTAACTGCAATTTATGTTTTAGGAGAGCGTCAACAGTCTGCTTGTACACCTAGTATAGAAACAGTTATTCCCCAAATGGGTGTAATGCAGTTAATTACCCATAGATATCCCCAATCTTTGCAATTAGAGGGGGGTATGCACAGACGTGAATTAGCAATATTGGGACGTTTGGGGGAAACTGTACCAATGCGACATTTGCACCGAGGGGATAATTTGGCTGAGTTGGGAAAGGTGTGTGATGTCATTTTGGAAGATGTTGCGCGGTAGAAGCGCGTGTGCTTACTGGCACTGTTGGTATTGTATTGGAATAAAAGAATGGTGCGTGACGGCAATATTAACATTTTTAGTTATGATTAATAATTTATCGTAGCCGTCGCGCAACGGCACGGCAATAAAGCGGGAAGAACATCTACATCGCTTTTTGCCTCAATAATGCGGGAAGAAAATCTACACCGCATTTTGCCTCCCCTACAAACTGTTGGTATTGTATTGAAATAAAAGAATGGTGCGTGATGGCAATATTAACATTTTTCGTTATGATTAATAATTTATCGTAGCCGTCGCGCACCCTAGCAACTGTTGGTATTGTATTGGAATAAAAGAATGGTGCGTGATGGCAATATTAACATTTTTCGTTATGATTAATAATTTATCGTAGCCGTCACACACCCTACAAACTGTTGGTATTGTATTGGAATAAAAGAATGGTGCGTGACGGCAATATTAACATTTTTAGTTATGATTAATAATTTATCGTAGCCGTCGCGCACCCTACAAACTATTCCCTATTCCCTATTCCCTAATTATTAAAATCATGAATCAAACAACTTCTATTCTGAACCAAAAACTATCTATCCCTGAAAATGTCCTTCCACAAGAGGTTGCCGGAGAGATAGTTATATTAGATATAGACTCAGAAAAATACTACACTTTAAATCCTGTAGCAAGTCGGATATGGCAGCTATTGCCTAGCTTGGAAAACGTAGAAGCATCAATACAGCAGTTATTACAATTTTATCTGGTGGATGAAGCAACTTTAAGTCGCGATTTAACTTTGTTTGTACAAGAATTAGTCGCAGAAGAATTGTTGATTGGTTGCGATAGTGTAGCAGAAGAAATTAAGAAATCTAATCAACTCCAACAAGAAAATCAATCCGAAGCTGAAAACGCACAAAAAGTTGATAATCGGATTCCCTACGAAAAGCCTTTATTACGGAAGCACGGCAAGATTAACGATCGGACAAACACGGGTAATTTTGGTAATTCGTTTGATTTTTTTGACCCTGGTAGTGGTGGGGACTTTTCTTAAGTAAAGCAGTTTATCCCCACACTTCCCACACTTCCAATCAAATTTCTATAAATAATTCAGGTATTGAACTATGGCAGCAGGTGAACTTTTAAATGCTTTTTAATATTGATACATTAATTGTAAAATCAATCCGCGATTATACCAGGTCTCAAAGCCTTTAAAATCTATTGCTATGACTTTATCTACTGAGTTGAATGCTTGTTTGTATCGTTTCAAATGCCACAATGTTACGCCACGATTTATCCAGGCTTGGTAATTTAATGGTTCTATGCTTTGCTATAAAATCTCAGTGCTTTGCTGTATAGCGCTCTTTTACTGAAGATCCGCTCCGCTAAGGCTAACAAATACGCTGGGCTAACAAAAAAATGTGCCAATTGCGTAAATATTATATATAAAAAATATCCATATAAATACTGAATAGCCGTAAGTATTTATATGGATATTGTTTATAATGATTCGCTTAAAGTATAGAAGAGTCACTGTTTATACTAAGTTACCAGTAATGATATCCTATCAGTAATAGATATTTTATTATTTGCACTTTGGCGATACACTCCTATAGAGCGTATTGCCGCTAGTTGAGCATATAGAGTAATCTACCAATAAATATTTATTCATTTCAATCGCTCAGTACTAATTTTATAGTTATCACTTCATCTACAATTTATACATGTATTTATTTGGACTTAAGTTTTTTATAATTTTTCGTCCTATACTACTTAGCTGCATATTAGCTGAATATATTCTTCGGCTTTAGGCTAAAAGGCTTGTCATATAAGAAAAGAGCTTTCGGATTTGTTCGTCACTTGGCTCTTTTCAAGAGAAGTCTTTAACATTTTTTGATGCTTATACAGCGTATTTCATCTTCGTGAGGTACATCTTTGTATTTCTCATGACTTCTAAAAAAATCATCTTTATTGATTCCACCGTTACTGATTGCAAAACTTTAAAATAATGGAGAAAAATATGATACTAGATAAAGTTCTTGAACGCGGTTCTCTTAAAGTTAGTGTTAGCAGCTTAGATAAAAAAGATAATGGTGAATTTTCTGGATTCCATGTAGACTTATCTAGGGCAATCGCTGCCGCTATTTTTGGAGATGCGAATAAAGTAGAGTTTGTTGTACAAAACCTTAATGATTCTTTAAACAGCGTTGCGAATGCTGAAGTTGATCTGGCTGCAACGGGAGTCGCAATAAATTCAGGTCGTGATGCTGGTCTTAATATTGATTATGGTCCCGTTTATTTATATGATAATCAAGCGTTATTAGTCCGTGAAAATAGTAATATTGATAATATTTTTGACCTCCAGAATAAAAAAATTGGAGTTGTTAAAGATACAACTTCAGAACAGAATTTATCATCTTATTTCAAGGACGAAGACATTTCATTTAGCTCTCAAACTTTTGAGAGTACAGAAGAAATGCTTCAGGCTTATGATAGAGGAGAGATAGATGCTATTTCTTCAAATAGAAGTATATTATTCAGCAATCTTGAAAAACTTAAAGAACCAAAACAACATAAAATTTTAGATGAAGAGTTATCTAAAGAACCATTAGCTTTAGTTATCCCGGAAAATGATTCGGAATGGGGAGATATAGTTCGATGGGTAACTTATGCTTTAATTCAAGCTTTTTCTAGATAAATACATTCTCAAGCAATTAATAACACCTTTCTTCTTCGCTCTGTTTACTTTTTCGGTTGTTGCTGAATTAATAGGTTTATCTGTTGGGCAAGCGAGATATATAGTTGAAAGGGGACTGCCAGCTTCTACATCTTTACATATACATATTCTGAAAATACCAGCCTTTGTTTCAATGGTATTTCCTTTTGTAGTTTTATTTACGGCTATTTATACTTATACAAATTTATCCGAAAAAAGTGAAATTGTTGCTTTACAAGCTATTGGTATAAGTCATTTGCGATTAATAGTACCTACAATTGCTTTTAGTATCGTAGTAGCTATCTTAATGTTTACTCTCAATGAAGTTGTAGTTCCTCCTACAAACTATCAAGCAGCTATTTTAACCGAAAAAGCAATGAATATAGATAGAAGTAAATTAGCAAAATATCATAACAAACAAATTTATTATCCAGAATTTATTAAAGAAAAAGATACTAAAAATCAACGCCTTGCTTTGAAATACCTTTTTTATGCTGATGGTTTTGATGGAAAAAATTTTAAAGATGTAACTCTACTTGTTTTTAAAAAACGCTTTTTAAGAAAGATTGTGATTTCTCGAACTGCACGGTGGAATGATAATGCACAAAAGTGGCACTTTTTTCAAGGGAAAAATAATATTGTTAACAAAGATGGTTCTTATGGAGCAGTTGATAAATTTGATGAATTAATATTGGATCTTCCTAAAAATATTTTAGATTATGTGAATCACAACCGCGACAATCGAGAAATGAATATTTTTGAGTGTTATCAGCGGTTAAAAATTATCAAAACAATCGGAGATAGTAAGTCAATTCGTCAACTTAAGGTCAATATAGAAAGAAGAAAGTCTAAACCTTCTGCTTGTTGTATTTTTGCTTTTGTAGGTTCTGTAATTGGAATCAAAATGTTTAAATCTAAGAGCAGGGTTTTTGGTATTAGTGCTGTTATTGTTTTTGGTTACTATACTATTGAATGCGTAACTGCTTCTTTTGCAATGGCAGGAATTATCCCAATATTTTTGGGGGTATGGCTACCTAATTTACTGTGTTTTTGTATTGGATGGTGTTTTTTAGTATTGACTTCGAGCAGTATCAAAAAATTGCTAAGTATTTCTATATAAGTTTTGATGAATTATTTACAGCTTTCTGGAAACTTCCTAAACCTCTTCAGTTATATCTTTAAGGTCATAAGGTCAGACCAAAATCGTGACCAGTTTGTAATCCGGTAGGCTTTAAAGTGACAGAAAAGCGAACCCTTAAAACGGTAATTTTTGATAATGCAATTTGTTGGGTTTGGCTTTTCGGGATGTCCTAAATCGCATATCAAATATCTCTAAGTTGTTTGGTTGGTGTTTCTTTCTTGATCATGAGTCATCCCTTAAATATTGACTATATATTGCTGCATTTTCTTCTTCGCTGGAGACCCAAGTTGTCACTTAAAGGATGATATCGTGACCATTTGATTAAAGTCAGTGAAAGAGTTAACTCTTTCACTGCTCCACAAAACAATGTAAATTTAGAAAATTACATATAGGAATCCGTTTTGATTTCTGAATAACTCCTAGGGGCTAGGGAACAGAAAATGTACGCCCGTATTTTATGTCCTCTGTGTCCATCCCGTTACTAAAATTCAAATAGCAATCCTATATATGGATATCAAAATTAAAACTAGTTTGCGGATATTACCAGCAAACTAGTTCTTTTCTTGTCTAAAGTTTTTATTCCCAATTAAAAACTTAAAGTTCCAACAAGTCCATATTCGGGATCATAAACATTTCCTTTGTCATCAAATGTATATATACGTCCCCATAAGGAAATTTCTCCGTCATCAGGATTTGCATTTCCATAAGTCGCACTGGTTTGTGATTTTGTGGACTCGTTGTAACCACGAGTTGTGTATTGTCTCCCAATGTAAGTAACTTGATAAGCCAGCCCAGCCATTAGCCTACCCATAGGATCTGTGTTTCCAGTCCAGCCAATATCGTTGAACTTATTCTTAACTTTATCAAATCTAACTGTAAATCTATCGCTAGATTTTATACGACTAGCTATTTGTGAATATGAACTAGCTTTCGTTTTAGCTACAAGTTGCGGACTACGAGTATCAGAGGTTTTTGAATTTTGACAATATTTTCGCTCTCTTTTTGCAACGTATTCGCACTGTTCAATAGGTATGGATTCATCACTAGCACAGAATAATTCTAGTTTCCATTCACCATCTCTTTTCATTGTTTTACTGGAATTATCAACATTATAGGAAAAACTACCAGTCTCAATCACTTCGTCTGTTTTCTTGTTGTAAATTTTGTAGTTTACCGAGTGAGTTCCATCTCTATTGCCAAGTTTACTTAAAGAGAAATTTCTTGAACCTTTTGATTTCGTATACTTTTTACGAAGAGTTTTACCAGTATTAACATTTTCGAGTCTAACTCTTAGATTCTTAGATGGAGGGGTTGAAAATGAAATAAAATGAATCTTTCTACTTACAGCAGAGCCACTCCAATCATCACCAGGACAGTCTCCTATATACTTTGTTAAATGTCCATGAAACGCATCCATTATTTGACTCGTTTTAATTCTCAGTCCAGCATTTTCTGCTAATTGATTAACTTCTGCCAGCGCTGTCTTATTCAAACTACCTATTCCACAAAATGTAGCTGCAATTATGAAAGTCACGCTTAATTTACTTTTAATTGTAGTTAAATTTATATACTGTTTCATATTGAGATTTTATTACAAAAATGTTTTTACTGATATGTTATTGTCTATGTTCCTACTATTACATATTGACAATAAATGTTATAAATGTGGATTTTACTTATTTTTTTATAAATATTTAATCAAGATCAAATCTGAAGTTTTTATTGTTTACGATCATTACAGACGGGGCTGTGGCCGTGTAGCAAGGCTATATCGCTTTGCAAGTTTGTTCTGCTTTGCTACCCGGCGCTAGTTCTACTGCTGCTTGTCTTTGCTTTACAGACAGATACTTTTGATTTGCAGGCATAATTTTTAAAAATAATTCATATCGTAAAATTGCTGCAAGATTATGGCTATGGTTTATACCACTACAACGCTGATACCAACCAACTTCAATCAATTACACTTGAACATCAGCGAAGCCACAACGTTTTTGCAATTGCTAACTCTGCTTTGGGTTTTGTGCATTCGAGACTGTCTGAATCGCCTCTTTCAACCCCAGCGCCATCTTCTGCGGGGTAT
>CAYMZW010000318.1:0-8252 GCA_964395005.1 uncultured Rivularia sp. | reverse complement strand
AGTAATGACATGGGTAATCGCACGGATTTTTACCAAAAGTCCTTAAGTAGATTTTTGGGCAATATCTCTGAAGCGCGAGTATAAAAGAAAAAGCTACTACTGTTACGGGGAATTTAAAATTAAAGATTTATAAAGTGATTTGAAATTACAAAAGCCCCACTTAAAAAGGGGGGTTGGGGGGATCTAAATGTCTGAAATAACTAATACACCTTTGCGATTGCGTAAGTCCTAAAGACTTCAGATTGAGTATAAGTATCTTTCGTTACCCGAATATAGTTTTAACAGTGGAAAAAAACCAGCGAAGTCAATCCAAAACGCGAAATCCAAAATCCTCGCCTTCATCAAAACCATTAAAAAACACTAAAACGCAGCCCAATACCAAGGTTCGCAAACTTCGTAAAAGAATAAAAAAATCTAAACAAAATCTCAAGAATAAAACTAGCGTTCGCCCTTTAGTCAAAAAGCGTAAAAGTATTGCAGCATCAATGTTTGCTATAGCAATCTTGCTCTCAAGTGCGGGTGTAGCAGTAGCTCTTAGCTGGATTAGCATTTTGTTTATATTTAATCCCGTTTCTGTAATTTGGTTAAATCCCTTTTTACCAGAATGGGCTAAGATTGCCTCGAATGCAGAAGAAAAACCGCATACAGTAGAGCAAATTCAAGCAGAAATTCAAAAACAAGAGCGTATAGCCGGAAAAATTCTGCCTTTAGAAAGCAAAGCTGACGAATCTTTTTTATTACCTATTTATCGCGATTCCAAAAACTGCAATTCCGACTGTAAATACATAGTCGAAATTAGAACTTACCAGCTAGCAACAGATTTTGAATGGCAGTCGCGCTCAGAAAAATACTATTATCTCACCAATCAATTCCCCGTTACAGGGCCAGAAGAATTTGAAGTCATAGCTCCGTTAGTAGATGCAGGTGTAGAAGAAAACCCAGGTTCAAGCATTGCTTTACCCGTAAATGAAATAAAACGTTTTGCAGATGCTCCATCACCAGGAATTTGGTACTATCTACGCGGAAAACGTTCTTCAGGCTCAAATCTTACAGCTTACGGCTACATCCTTCACTACAACCGTGAAAAACGCAATTTAAAAAGGATGATATCTTGGACAAGCCCCACTGGAGATTTACCACAATGGCAGCAGATAACTGGTGATGATCAAAAAGAATTAGTAGTACGCCAAACAGTAGGTTTAGAACCCCGTTTGCGGATTTACCAAATTGACAAGGGCGAATTTGTTGTCAACCCAGTTAATTTATCTGAAATCACCTTAAAATCACCAGCTTTGAAAAATAAAGGTTATAAAGATGCGCTGTTTATTGCCAAAAACGGGCTGTGGACACCATCTTACGAATGGCTGCAATTTATCAAGAAGCAGAAAGGGAAAATATCACCCGAAGCACAAGCACAAATCGATTTGATTCGCGAACATTCTCAACTTACTCAAAAATTAGCCGAAACAACCTGGGCAAGCCCCTCACAAGAAGTATTAGCTGACTTAATAGATGGCAAATGGGGAGAAGCTTTGAAAGTATATGAAGCATCACCGCAAAATCCACAAGAAATCAGAAATCTACTCAAATCTGATATGGGAAGAATAGAAAGTCGCATTGATGCAGCATTAAAAGTAAACCCCAATCGCTCTGAAGTTCAAGCTTGGAAAGCTTTAGTTATTGCATCTCAACAAGGTACACATAAAGGTTATTACTGGCTTAAAAAACAATCTAATATTTCTAAAAAGTCACAAACTTATATTAAAAAGCTTTTAGCACAAATTTAGACGAAAGCAAATAGTTCAAAATGTGCAAATTACAATATCAATGAAGTTGATTTTCAAACAACTATATAGTGATTTATTTGTTACAATATTTTTCTATCTTAATGTTTCTTTACTTTTGAAAATAAATCTTATAATTTAGTGAAAGACATTGAAAGTCTTGCATGATATATGTTTAATAACCAACAAAAAATCTTCTATCCAAAGTATGATCGTCCCTCGCTAAGAAGACTGCCGTAGGGGTGGTATTATCACAATTAATTAATTATCAATTATGCTCGGAAGATTGATGAAACTATTGACTTTTTTGTATTACAACTGTACAGGAAAAGTAAATAGGGAAGATATCTGATGATCGAATCTAATAAAAGTAAAAATAAAATCGAAATAGTAAAACATTACTGTTTATCAATTTTTAGCTGTGTTTTACTGCTAACTACTGTATGGTTTGGCGTATGGTTGGATGCAGCGCAACCAGCAATTGCTAGCACATTAGATGGCTACCCACAACAAATAATTGCAGCTAACCCTTTCGCGGGTGTCGGCGATAAAATTGAAGGCAATGCAGAGCAAGCAGTAGGAAAAGCCCAACGTAACTTAGGAAATTCTCCCGGACAAACATTAGATGGCTCAGGTAAGGAAGTACAAGGTTTAGCGAAGCAAGCCAAAGGTAATGCTAAACAAGGAATAGAAAAAACTAAAGCCGCTGCTGACAATGCTTCCGATAAAGTAGAAGAAGGAAGCGAAAACGCTATTGATGCACTCAAAGATTTTTTTGGTAACTAAAAGTAACGGGATACTATCCGGCGCTAACTTAAGACTAGTTGTCTGATATAGTGAAAAAAGATAAAAAAAGCCGAAAACCAAACGAGTTTGTTGATAAAACTTGACGGCTCGAAATACTTAAAGGTTAAGTCCCGGCAAGTTAAATTTGGGAGAGGTACAGCTATCAATAAATGTTGATTATTGAATGTTTATCTGAATGCTAAATACAAAATGTTCTTTAATATTTGAATGTTTTGAAGCTGATTCTGTATAACTCAATATCAAAGTTTAAATGTTTGGGAAAAGTTAAATCAATGTTAACATCCATTGTTTTAGCAGTACCGTTTCTAATATTGAATTAAACAACTATGTTTTGGTTTTCTCAAATTAAGAAAAGTCCGTATCCTTGGAGGAAAGACAATGAATTTTGTTCGTACTAAACTAGCATCTAACTTACGTCCACTTCGTTTTGTGTTTGCAGCATTGATGTGCGTAATGCTGTTATTTTCTACTGCACTTCCCGCTGCTGCTATTGGTGCTTCTAAAAGCGCTCCCGATAAAGGAGCAGAGCAGTTAAATAAGATTCAAGAGAAAACTGAGGAGTTAACTGAAAATAATGCTCCTTCCAACAAAAGAGTAATCAAGGAATCCAACAAAGGATTGAACGAAGTTCAAGGCGCTGCTAACGCTGAAAACATGAACCGTCCATCCAACAGCCAAGAGGCTGTAACTGTGGAAGAAAAGGTAGAAGGTTTTCTTGAAAAAATTACAGGTGATAACTAGTAGTTCACCCGAAAGCCTTAAAATATAGAGTAGTTACTTAATTACCACTATATTTCCTGAATAAAAAAATTTTGGTCAAGTGTAGGTATCTACCTTGGCCAAAATTTATGAAAAGAAATAAGAGTATGCCAAATATCAATTTTCCTGAATACCATTAAAACCCGAATATTAAATCAATCTATAGATAGAAATTGTAATTACACCATAAGAACAGTTATAAAATATCGGTATTTTTTGTAGCATAAAGTTTGCAGACTAAAATTTGATAATAAGGGATATTTAAAATGAGTGAAGCAAAAGTTGCTAAGACTGATAGCGAACCCAACCAGGAAGCTGAGTTAACCAAAGAAGCGGTGAGTGAAGAACAAGAAAAGACCGCAAATGTTGATTTTGACAAAGATTACCAAGCAGCCGAACAATACAAAACTGGAGCTATGAGTAAGGATGAAGAAGAAGGGGATAACAAAGCGACTCCTTCGCTTTAAAGTTTAAAAAAAACGGTTTGTTCAAGCTTCCTCTATTAAGGCTTTAATCTCATCAGCTTAAAGAGAGGAAGCACAATATTTTTTGGTTAAATTACTGAATTTATTCAATTTACTTATTCAAAGTACTATTACTCAAGCTTTATGCTAAGGATAGCAGAATATTAATTACCAGTATTAAATTTATCCATTATCAAATATTGATAATGATTACGATCGCACTACATAAAAAGAATTAGGCATTTATCTTTAATCTCTAACCCAACATTCCCACTTAGGATTGATTTTTCATAAAAGTGAATATGTTCAAATTGAGAGAGAGTTAAATTTAGAGAAAATAAATTATGCGTAGCATTAACATTGGATTAACAGAAGAACAGCGTAAAGGTGTTTGCGAACTGTTGAATAACGACTTAGCAGACGCTTACTTACTATTAGTTAAAACTAAAAAGTACCATTGGGATGTTGTAGGACCTCAATTCCGCAGTTTGCACACTCTTTGGGAAGAACACTATCAAACCTTAACCATGAACATTGACTCCATCGCCGAGCGTGTTCGTGCTTTGGGTGGTTTCCCTGTAGGTACTATGGAAGGATTTTTGAAGTTAGCTTCTTTGAAAGAAAATCCAGAAACTCTACCTTTAGCTACTCAAATGGTATCTAGCTTGGTAGACGATCACGAACAGGTTATCCGCAACTTGCGCGAGCATATCGATGCTTGTGGCGATAAGTTCCATGATGAAGGAACTGCTGACTTCCTAACCGGATTAATGGAAGGGCACGAAGAAATGGCTTGGATGTTGCGTTCCTTTATTGAAGGAGAATCTCTACATCCAGACGGTTCCAAACCTGGGAAAACCGCTGTAGGCGTTAACTAGAAATAAAATCCATTCTCATACATACTCGTGAATTGCATTTAAGACAGGGGAATCAAAATGTCCGATTATAAAGCAGAACGTACTGTCTCGGCCGTATTTAAAGAACAATCGCAAGTCGATCAAGTTATCCGTCGCTTATTAGATAGAAAGGTGTCCCGCGATCATATTTCGGTTATGGGTAACAATTTTCAATCTGAAACTAGAATTTCAGGTTTCATTTCAAAAAAAGATGTAATTTTCGGCGGATTGCGATCGGGAGCAATTTTTGGCTCTTTGTTCGGTTCTTTATTAGGTTTACTCTCCGGTGTAGGCGTACTCTTCATCCCTTTCGTAGGTCCAATTGTAGCAGCAGGGCCAATTGGTGCAGCGCTTTTAGGTGCTGCTAGTGGTGCTTTAGCTGGTAGCGCTGGCGCTGGTTTAGCATCGGCATTGGTAACTTTGGGTATGCCCGAAGAGAAAGCTGCTATTTACGAAACTCGCTTGAAAGCTGGGGAGTTTATCGTCATGGCAGAAGTAGCTGCGGACAAAACTGGAGAGATTTCCCTGCTTATGGAAAGCGCTGGCGGTGAAGAAGTTCATACCAATGAAGCTACTTTACCTCGTGCTTGTTCGGGTAAATGTAATAGTGCCGAAGACTTAGCCCCTGAAGTGCGATCGCATTTATCAGAAGCCGCGCAAAAAACTTTCATTTCTGCCTACAACGCCGTATTGGATGAAACCAACGATGAAAGTAAAGCCGAAGTTGCTGCTTGGAATGCAATTCACGAGCAATATGAAGAAGATGAAAATGGATTTTGGTCTAAGCAAAAGGTAACTGCTTAAAAGTGATGAAGGTAACGGTATAAAGTGTGAGAAACGCTCATATTTTATACTATTACTTTCTAAGCGAAGATTATTTATAGGAGATTGAGGAGGAAATAAGCACTAAATCCCCCCAACCCCCCTTAAAAAGTGGGGCTTGCGTAAATATTAATAGAGTTAAAGCGCTAGTCATATTTAAGAACATGAATTGCAAGTATGAGGTAAAAAATACTTTGTGCTTGATATTTTATTCTTTAAAAATCCGTAGTTTGAAGAGATTTCTGCTATTACTTTTTTAAGTATAGAACTAAATACTTTGGTCGAACCAAAATAAGTCAGAAAAATCTAATAATCAATCATAATTATTCACTATTAATGCAAAAATATTACGACATAATAATTATAGGAACTGGTGCTGGAGGTGGAACGCTTGCTTATGCTTTAGCGTCAACTGGTAAACGCATTTTATTGCTCGAACGCGGAGACTATATCCCTAGAGAAAAGCAGAATTGGGATGCTGCTTCTGTTTACGGTAATGGACTTTATCGTACCGAACAACGCTGGTTAAATTCTCAAGATAAAAATTTCCAACCCACTCTTTATCATAAAGTTGGCGGTAGTACTAAAATCTATGGCGCTGCTTTATTAAGAATGCGTCGGGAAGATTTCAATGAAATAGAGCATTACGAGGGAATTTCCCCTGCGTGGGATTTAAAGTATGAAGACTTTGAACCATACTATAACCAGGCAGAAAAGCTTTACAAAGTTCATGGGAAACGAGGAGAAGATCCAAGCGAACCACCTTGCTCAAAGGAATACGATTATCCCGCTTTGCCTCACGAACAGCGAATCAAGCAAGTTGCTGATAATTTAGAGAAATTGGGTTTAAAACCTTTTACTCTACCAATGGGAATAGATCGCGATATAAATAATACCGCTCAAAGTCCTTGTATTCGCTGCGATACTTGCGATGGTTATCCCTGTTTAGTTGATGCGAAAGCTGATGCTCAAGTTTGCTGTGTAGATAAAGCTTTAAAACACGAAAACGTTACTTTAATTACTAATGCTCAAGTTGAGCGTTTGGTTACAAATACGGACGGTAGTGAAGTAACGGGTGTGGAAGCAACTATTAAAGGCGAACCAGAATTTTTTAGTGGCAATATTGTCGTAGTTGCTTGCGGTGCAATTAATTCAGCAGCATTATTATTGCGTTCTGCATCGGATAGTCATCCTAACGGTTTAGCGAATTCTTCAGGAATGGTAGGACGTAATTTTGTGAAGCATAATACAACTAAACTTTATGCTATTTCCACAGTTCCCAACAAAACAGTTTTTCAGAAAACATTAGCAATTAACGATTATTATTTTGGTTCGCCAGAAGATGCAAAACCATTAGGTCACGTTCACTTAATGGGTAAGCATAAATGGGAGATGATGCAGCCAGATTTTCCTCAATGGGTTCCTAACAGCTTATTAAAAGTTTTTGCCAGTCATTCTGTAGATTGGTGGATGCAAAGTGAGGACTTACCAAATGTAGAAAATCGTGTCGAAATAGCAAAAAACAAACAAATAAAAGTTTATTATCGTCCAAACAACCAAAAAGCTCATCGTCGCTTGCGGTATCAATTTGAAAAAGTCCTTCGACAAGCTGGTTTTCCAATAATATTTGGAGTACCTATGCCATTAAAAGTGATGAATCATCAGGGAGGAACTTGTCGATTTGGAAGTGACTCAAAGAAGAATGTTCTCGATTTGAATTGTCGTACCCACGATATAGACAATCTTTATGTGGTAGATTCAAGTTTCTTTCCTTCAATTGGGGCGATGAATCCCACATTAACAATAGTCGCTAATGCTTTAAGAGTAGCCGAACATTTCAAACACAGATTGAACGTAAGTTTGGATGGTAAAGCTATGGCAAGTAAAACATAAAAAGTTTGATTTTTGTAACGCACCCGCTAGCGGTGAGCGAAACCAATCCATACGTTAAAGCCTTGAGGAGTTTTTGATTGATATGCAACCAGCAATTGTTGATAGGGGACAAAACAGCGCATCCGCCACTCAAAGATTAAATACAGATACCGTGCGGTCTTTTTTAGTTCAAATTGGGCGCGTACCATTATTAACTCGTGAAGAAGAAATCTTTTATTCCCAACGAGTCAAGCAGTTAATCCAATTGCTGCAAATTAAACAAGATTTGACCGAAAAATTAGACTTAGAACCGCCGTTTTCTAAATGGGCTGATGCAGCACAAATGTCAGAAGCTCAACTGCAAGAAACCCTTGATAATGGGGAAATGGCTCGACAAAAAATGATCGAAGCCAACTTACGTTTAGTTGTGGCGATCGCCAAGAAATATCAGCATCGTAATTTAGAGTTTGTCGATTTAATTCAAGAAGGAACTTTGGGTTTACAAAGAGGAGTAGAAAAGTTCGATCCAGATAAAGGATATAAATTTTCTACTTACGCTTATTGGTGGATTAGACAAGCAATTACCAGAGCTTTAGATCAAAAAAGTCGTTCCATCCGTTTGCCTATTCACGTATGTCAAACCCTGAAAAAAATTAAGAAAGCACGTCGGGATTTAACCCAACAATTAGGACGCACTCCGACGATGGTAGAGATTGCTTCTCAAGTATCTTTAAAACCTTCGCAAATCCAAGATTATTTACATATGTCTCGTCAACCCGTATCCTTAGATTTACGAGTTGGTGAAGGACAAGATACCGAACTGCAAGACTTACTCGAAGATACAAGTT
>CAYMZW010000317.1:0-8288 GCA_964395005.1 uncultured Rivularia sp. | reverse complement strand
GCTACCTGACTTCGGGATATATATTCCCCGTACCAGATGGAACGGCAGAATTCGGGAACCCTGCGATGTATGGTATACAATTTAAAGCCAAATTTTAGTTTTATTTATTTAACGTTTCCTGCTGCTAAAACTTGCTTTACAGTTAAATCTAATTCGGGAAAAGTAGGAGAAACAATTTTTTGATTACCAGTAAATTCTGTATCTTCATATAAACCTTCTTCCCATAATAAAACCGTAACTTTTGATTCAATTGGATCGACAATCCAATATTCAGATATTTCTAAAGCAGCATATTCAGAACGTTTATAACGATAGTCACGCTTTACCGATTCCGGGCTAACTACTTCAACAACTAATAAAGGTGGAGACTGACAAACAGCAGATTCATCCAAGAATTCCATAACCTGTTCCGATGTTACAACATAAACATCAGATAACCGTGATTTTCTCCAACCAGTTCTAATTCCCGCTTCTCTAAAACACATCCAAGGTAACTTTTTATTTTTAATTTGTTCATCAAAGTTTTGTTCGATATATTTCGATATTAGTAGATGCCTAAAAGTTGGTGGGTTCATTAATTCAAGTTTTCCATCAATCAATTCGTAGCGATTATCAGTACCGTCATCATAGGTAAGATATTCTTCAAATGAGTATACAGTTTTTGTTGTAGTTTGAGTCATGATTTGACAATTATTTATTTGATAATTAGTATTCGTAGGATGTGTTATGGCTTTAGCCTAACGCACCAAAAGCTTAATTTAATATAAATGTATCAAACTTAATTTTTACCCAAAATAAGCTTACAAGTATAAAATTACTCATTAAAATTCAAAGATTTATAAATCATCAAGCTAAAAGGGTGTCATACATAATTCAATGTATTACCATATGTAAATCACCTGACAATTATCAATGCAAAACTTATCTAAATACCACCAAAATATATGCGTTTCCCATATTGGCTTCCAAATGTTCGTTCCTGGTTTAATGGTGTAGCCTTAATTTTACTAATGATTGGCATAGGCTACTTAATGGATTATGCCATAGATATTATCAGAATATTGATGGATTCAGCACCTTGGTTAATAGGAGCATTCTTGTTTTCATTATTCGCGTTTCCGATAGTATCAATCGCATTTTTGCACCATTGGTTACATACCTTCCTAGATGTCTTTTTTCCAGACAGTAGATTTCCCGAAGATGAATTACGTGCAGGATGGTTTCCCAGTATTTTTAGCTGGTGGGAAGGAGTTTTTGGCTGGGCAAGTTATGTATTGGCTTCAGTCTTCGTGTTGTTTTTCTTAGGAATCTTTAGTACATACTCTTGTAACTTGTTTAGTTTATTCTCTACTTGGAGTCAAAACTTATCTACATACGATTTTTCTTTACCTTCTGCTCGCTTTACAATTTTACAAATGATTGTCGCAGCTTACTTGTATCAGCTTGAGTTTTTAGTTAAACAGCGGTTAATTGCAACAAGTAGACAGTAAGTTGAAATTTTTATTAATTAGATTTATGAAATTAGCCCAGCATTTCTTTTAGAGATGTTGGGTTTTGTTATTTCATTTCTATTTCATCGTTATATTTTGCAGCATTATTAATACTGCCCACAATTCCGCCTTGGAATAAATTCCCAGGCTCAAATTCAAAGTATGATAAATCAGACTGAAAAAATATTTTAGTGCGTTTAAACGTACTTTGTATATTAGCCTTGAAATTTATTTCAAGGTGAGATGTTGCACTTTACGAGACAATTATCGCAATCAACCTTAATATTTAATGGTACCCCACAAAATATTATTTGATATTTATCGAATGTAATTGTAAAATTGGCATCACTGCCCGTGCTTAATTTAGCATTTCTTACAATATTTTTTAACATCCGATGGTGCGTTACGGCATGATTTAGTTAACAATGAAAAAATCAAAATTCCTCGCGCCATAACACACCCCACAAAAATATTATTCCTAACTCCTCACTCTGAACTCCTAACTACTAACTAACTTCCCTACAAGCCTGATACAAATCTTTCCAATCATCTCTTTCTTTCACCACAGTTTCTAAATATTCTCGCCACACAACTTTATCCTGCACCGGATCTTTTATTACTGCACCAATTATTCCCGATGCAACATCTGAAGCGCTCAAATTACCATCTCCAAAATGCGCTGCTAATGCCATTCCACTATTAACAACAGAAATTGCTTCAGCAGTACTCAATGTACTTGTAGGAGATTTAATTTTAGTTTTTCCATCTTCTGTAACTCCACTTCGTAATTCCCGAAATACCGTAACAATACGGCGAATTTCTTCTAAAGCTGGTACTTCTGCTGGTAATTCTAATGCTTTTCCTAAACTTTCTACGCGCCTTTGCACAATATCTATTTCTTCTTCTACTGTCTTTGGTAAAGGCAAAACTACTGTGTTAAAACGCCTTTTCAAAGCACTCGATAAATCATTTACTCCTTTATCGCGATCGTTAGCGGTTGCAATTACACTAAAACCTTTATTTGCCTGTACTTCTTCTCCTAATTCGGGAATTGGCAGTGTTTTCTCGGAAAGGATGGTAATTAATGTATCTTGTACGTCTGCGGGAATTCGGGTTAATTCTTCTACCCTTGCCACCTTTCCATCTTCCATCGCTCGCATCAACGGGCTTGCTACCAATGCTCCCATAGAAGGGCCATCAGCTAGTAATTTCGCGTAATTCCAGCCGTAGCGAATCGATTCTTCACTGGTTCCCGCAGTACCTTGAATTAACAACTTAGAATCTCCCGAAATCGCTGCGGCTAAATGTTCCGAAACCCATGATTTTGCGGTACCGGGAACACCAATCAACAGCAAACCTCTGTCAGTTGTCAAAGTCGCGATCGCAATCTCTATAACTCTCTTATCACCGATATATTTTGGCGACACCTCAAACCCGCTATCCAATTTCCCACCCATCAAATAAGTGATCGCAGCCCAAGGTGACAGCTTCCAATTTGGCGGGCGTTGACGCTTATCGACTTTCCCCAATTCTTCCAATTCCTCAGCAAACTGATTTTCGGCGTGTTCCCGGAGTAGACTTGTATTTTTGCTAACCTCTTCTTTCTTGCTTTGCGCCTCTGCGGTTTTATTTTTTTCAGCCATATTTCCCCTCCCAGCTATATGAATATCTAAATTTACTTGTTTTGTAACCGAAATATTGGAGACGTAAAATTTTACGTCTCTACATCAATAACTCTTAATTAAATTAAACAGTTCTTAATTTATAACTCCTTATTCCTAACTTTCTAAAGCTTGTTTCATTTCATATCTAAACTGTAATTGAGCTAAAAATTTATCAACAGCTTTAATTATAGATTCTTGGATATTTTCAGATTCTTCAAATTTTAAAATATCGGCGGTTTCAGGATATATAGAAGGTGCAATTTTTGTAGAATAATTTCCTAAAGCTGAGCCAAACTGCCAATTATTAATTTGATTATTGCTTTCAATACTTTTGTTGATGCTAGATATTACAGCCCTACTAACTTTCTCATTCCAGATGTACGGAGTATAAATAAATAAATTTGGAATAGCATAATTAAAGGATGAAGTATTAGCAGATTGTTGCAAAATGTCTAAAATCAAGATTTCAAACTGAGAAGGAGGTAAAATTCTCAGCAAATCTCCAATCAATTTTATACGATTTGAATTTTGAGAAGAGCTTGCAAACAATTTTAGTAAAGATTCAGCCCAAACTATATCTTTACTTCTAACTGTAGCTGTTCCCCAAGCTTCTAAAAATAACTTTTCCCATTTACTATTTTTTACAATTGCGATCAATTCATCAGGAGTCTTTTGCCAATCATTGCTCCATATACTCGGCGGTATACAGGCAAGCATTTGTAATAGCAAACTGGCTTTTTCTCCCAAAGAAGGGATATATTTAGATTCGTCAATACCGTCTTGAGTCATTTCCAAAGTACATTTTTGAGGTAATATAACTTCTATACTTTTATTATCCAAACTTAATAAAGGACGAACTCTTTCTATCATTCTTTGAACAAGCTTTGATTCTGGAATTTGTGCCAGCAATCGTGCTGCTACATCTCGCACCAGTTTGCTTTTATCTGAGAGCGCATCTTCTAAAAACGGCTCATCATCAACACTTAAATTAACTTCCAGCGCTTCTAATAAAATTGCTCTTTCTTTTGCTTTTTCTTGACTCCAAATATTTTGTAATTGCGATCGCCCTTTTTCTAGTTCAGATTCGCGCAATTTTTCTAAAAGTTTTTTTCTGGCTTCTAAACTACCATTGTTCCAAATTTTATCTGCATCTTCTTCAATAGCATAATTCCATTCTGGATTTTGCGCTGCCAACCAAATTCCCCGTTTACCTAAAACAGGTAAAATATCCTTTCGTAAATGAATCTGTCTTTTTCCTAACGCCAATAATTCGGGTAAATACTTTGGCGAAACAACTTTTCTATTTTCAGCTAATAATTGTAACCACTCAGGTAAAAAACTATTGTAGTTACCATTAAGCATCATTCCTAAATGCTGTTCTGATTTTTGACTGCAATATGGTAAATCATCCAAATCGCAAGTAACAACAGCTTTTTTACCATCAATTGCGGTTAATTGTCCAGCTTTTTGATAAAGAGAAATTGTCCCAGCAGCACTCAACAAACAGCCTTCTTTATCATTAGTATCCAGACAACTTAAAACTTCACCTAATGGATTATCTTGTGTATTAATTTTCAACTGTTGTCTTCGAGTACCGACAACCGCAGTTTTTACTAAATCTTGCCAAATGTTCATTTATTAAAATTGGTAATTGGTAATTGGTAATTGGGAACAGGGAATAGGGCATTGGGCATGGGGCATTGGGCATTTCTCGTTCCGAGACTCCGGCTCGGAATGCTTTTTTAGAGGCTCTGCCTCGTAGGAAATGGAGGCAGAGCCTCCGATACATCATTTACATCATTACCATGCAGAGCATAGTAACGAGGAATTAGGGCATTGGGCATGGGGCATTGGGCATTTCTCGTTCCGAGACTCCGGCTCGGAATGCTTTTTTAGAGGCTCTGCCTCGTAGGAAATGGAGGCAGAGCATCCGATACATCGTTACCATGCAGAGCATAGTAACGAGGAATCCGCTGCCAAAATCATCCGTTGCCAAAATTGATCAACCGACTATCTGCCCATACACTTACAGGTAAAAAGTATTCTCCATCCCACTCACCGAATATATCTATGGGATATCCGCCGCTAAGCGCTAATAACTGCCAATTATTTTTAAATCTTGATTTCAAAGCAAGTAAACGTCTGTCTTCATCGCGTATAAACCAGTTATCATTTTGTTTAATTGGAATTACTTTACAGATTGGTGCAGGAAATTCTTTTATCCAAGGATTTTTAGCTAAGGCTTGAGAATATTCTCCTAACATAGTTGAGATATTACTATATCCCGGCATTGTATCTAGCACAGTTACTTCATCTTGACTTTTAACTATTGCTCTTAAAGGATAAGCGCTCTGGAAAAATACTAATTCTGCATTTATGCAACTTCCAGATACAAGACTGATATCTAATGGCTGCTTACCGTGAGCAAAGTTAAGAATTAATGCTTTTTGTTGCGTTTTTTTACCCCAAAGCCAAGTACGCTGTATTTTTAAACGGTCTTCTTCTGTTAAACTTTGCCCTAAAATTAACCAAGAATCATTTATTCCTTGTTGCGTTGATAATTCTTGTTGATTTTGAGAAAAACCAATTTGAGTACGAATATCTGTTTGCACTTGTAATGGTAAATTTTCCAAACGCTTGAAAGCTTCAATTAAAAGATACACCTGCCCTAATTGGGATAACAATCTTTCTTGCCATCCCGTACCCGAATGAGAAATACTCCCCATTTCCTTTACCAGACTAGCGACACCAGATGCTTGTGCATCTACTAACCGCGAGAAAGCATCATCCCAAAAACTGTACGGCTTTTCTTGGGCTGCTGCCAATCCATTACTTACCAAATCCCGCAGCCATACTTCCAAATCCTGCATTCCCGCAGTAACTTTATCTAAACGCTTAGCTGCACGTTTTGCTTGTGCTTCTGGATTTGCTTCTTTCTTTATCTCTTGTGTTTTTACAAATTCTTCCTGCTTAACTTGTCTTTGACTACGAACTTCAAGCCACTGACTTACCCACTCTGGGGGAGAATTTTGAGTAAATAACTGTTTTTCGTTTGCAAATAAAAGGAACAATCCAATACCGTGTTTACACGGAAACTTGCGGCTCGGACAACTGCATTTAAAAGCAGGTTCCGTCAAATCTATTTGGGTTAAATAAGGTTTTTTACCGCTTCCCTGACACTCACCCCAAGTAGCTTTTTCGTTACAACCTAATGATGACCACTTACGGGAAGTAGCCAAAGTTTTACCATTTTTGGCCGAACTTGCATCTGGTGCTAGCGCCAAAATTTGTTCCTCCGTCCAAGTTGCAGACATTTAAAAAAATTGCAATTCTCAAGAAGGCAATTAAAACAATTAGATAGGAATTTAAGTGAATTTAGCTCCCAAACAATTGTACACAGGGAACGGGGAACAGGGAATAGGCAACGGGGATTAAGTAATAAAGGCTGATGTAGAAATATGACTATACATGATGCTTTGTTCGAGTCGTTTCCTTTCTTTCTTCATAAAAACGGCAGCCATCGCAAGGGCCACTTGGATTAACGGCACATCTGATATAGCCCGAACGAGCATTGTATTCACAGGTAATGTCACCAACGAGATAACCTACTCCTTGTAAATAGTATCGTTCACTTTCGGCGTGGTTTTCGCCTTCGCCACTGCCAAGCAGAGCCGGATTATCTATTCTACGGTTATGAAATCGGCTTCTTGACTGCCTGGGATAACTCGTAACCGCAGCCCGTCGCAGAAGTACGCACGTTCTAGCTTTGTTTCGACGCATTAACCATAGGGAAAATAGAGACGGTAAAAAACCAATGGCAATTACCAATAGTGTCTTTAACACGTTACTTTTTGCCTCCGAATGTGTAATCTGTGTAGAGCAGATAGTTAACCCGCTCAGCAATTATCTAAATCATTACCACGCTTTATTAAAATAGGATAGCTTTAATAACCAGTTTGCGTAAATTTTACTTCGATTTTCATAATGATTTTTATATGACTTACGCAAAGCCCCCCAAAGAGAAGAAGGTTGCTCCCATCTAAATAGCCCAAATAGTTAATTTATAATTGCGGCTGCGTAAGTCCTGTTTTAGTCCAAATTGTGCAATTATTTGAAATTTCGTTTAATACGGATCAATAAATTTTATCTCAACTTGAAAACAAATATACTTGACAGAACTATTGTACTAGCTAAATCAGATTATAAATTCGTAATATTTTTTAAGTGCGATCAAAAGCTGTTTTTGTCATTCTCCATTCTTCCAAATCCCTTATAGAAACTGATTTAGTTGTTACATTTATGTTATTTCCGCGCCAGTTAATTTCAGGATCTGTTGTAAAAACACCACATTTTAATTCTTCCACTTGAATATTCCAATATTGACCAAATCGATTTTTTAAAGTTATCACTTGCTCAAAAACTTTATTTCGATGCTTATTTCTTCTTTTTCTTTCCGTTGCTCCCGATGCAGTCGTATCAATAAATTTAGTCTCAATTAAAAACAGCTTTCTATCTAAAGTTAAATAGACGAAATCACATTTACCCAAATCGGTATAATCAGCGATTGGAGACTTTTCAAACAATAACAACTCCGAACAAGTCGGAAACAATCTTTTAATATTTAAATACAAATAAGCCTGTAACAGAAGTTCCTTATCGTAAGGAAATCCGATCACACCCTCGAAAAATCTTTTAATATCTTCTGGACTTTGAGGTTGGATCATTTTGCAGTATGAAACAAACTGATCTAAACCCTCAAGCGTCATCAAATTTTTACTCCTCACCCTGCTTGCCACTATAAAGAACATGGCATTAAAAGATACCTATTTATAACGTAAAATATCATCAGCAAAAGCAACTAAAAAGCGACGAAAGCTCTTTAACGGTAAGCCAATATACTGTTGACGATTTGAAAAGTGCGAAGTAAAACAGTTAGGCTACTGAGTCTATCTTAATACATTGGCAACTAAATAGGAAGATGGGGAGACAAGGGGACAAGGAGACAAGGGGACAAGGAGACAAGGGGACAAGGGGAATTTTAATATGCAGAATTTAGTTACTGTTCACTGTTAACTGTTAACTGTTAACTGTTCACTGTTCACTGTTCACTGTTCACTGTTAACTGTTCACTGTT
>CAYMZW010000316.1:0-8315 GCA_964395005.1 uncultured Rivularia sp. | reverse complement strand
TGCGCTTTGTTGGGCTATTTCATTGCGCGTACCAGTTCGCAAACTCACAGGTTTATTAGGTTTAGAACTGATATTTTTATCATTTATAGCCTTACCTTTAGGTTGGGAAAGAGCTAGTTTTTTATTGGTTCGTTCGCTGGTTTGTTTGCTAACAATGAATAGTTTTTTGTTGACTTTACCACCTCATAGTTTTGGTATTGCTCTTAAAGGTTTACCTCTTCCAAGGGCTTTTAAGGAAACATTATTATTAGCCGGACAATACTTAGAAATATTGCTCGGAGAAGTAACTCAAATGCAGCGTAGTGCAAAACTTCGCGGTTTGAATGGTGCAGCAGGATGGGTTCGTTACGCCAATGCTTCTATGATTGGCGCTTTATATCTCCGCAGTCTTGACAGAGCCGAGAGAGTTTACGCTGCAATGATAGCTCGCGGTTACAACGGAATGTTACCAATTGACTCAACGCTGAGAATGAAAGAGCGTTTTGCTTTGCTAGCAATGGGTATTTTAGCTTGCAGTTTGACTATAGCTTCTTACCTATTACATGCATAAATAGTTCATTACTAGTATTCCACCACATTAATTATAAGGAGTAAGATAATGATATTAGTAGGTTGGGTTTCACTCCGTTCAACCCAACACCCGCGTTGGGTTGCGCTTCGCTTAACCCAACCTACGAATCTTTGACTCAAAAAGAAATTGATTTGATGAGACGTTGCAATGCAGCGTCTTTCAATATGTAAAAATATAAAAGCTAAAAATCAATAATGCAAAAAACAACTGTTAAAGTTCAAAATATTGCTTATTCTTATTCTAATCAACAGCCAGTATTACACGATATTTCTTTTACATTAAATGCTGGGGAAAGAGTTGCTTTAATGGGGCCAACTGGTTCGGGGAAAAGCACTTTATTAGAGAATTTAATTGGCTTAAAACAACCATCGCAAGGCAAAATATTTATCAATGATATTCAATTAGAAGCGAAAACATTATCAGAATTACGGCGCTATATTGGGTTTGCTTTTCAAGATGCCAACGACCAATTATTTATGCCCACAATTTTAGAAGATGTGGCTTTTGGCCCTTTAAACTACGGCGTACCAGTACCAGAAGCAATGGATATAGCCAGACAGTTGTTAATGGACTTTGGCTTAGAAGCTCATGCCAAACGTTCCGCACACGAACTTTCTGGCGGGCAAAGAAGACTTGCAGCTTTAGCCGCGATTTTGGCTTTAAACCCTGATATATTGATTTTGGATGAACCAACAAATGGACTCGATCCCGCGTGGCGACGTAATTTAGCCCAAGTTTTGATAAATTTACCAGTTAAGGTAATATTAGTAGCTTCTCATGACCTAAATTGGTTAAGTAAAGTTACCGAACGCGCTTTGGTGCTTTCAGGTGGTCGTATACACGTAGATAGCGACATAGAGTCATTGTTAAAAGACAGCGAAACTCTAGAAAATTTGGGTTTACCAGTAGGTTGGTGATAATCTTTAAAAGGTTCTAGAAAATAGATAATAAAATACCATCGGAGAAATACTGGATGAGTAAATTTGACAATATTGAAATTGATTTTAAGTCTGTTGACTTTGCTTCTCTTGATACGGACGAAGATTTTCGTAAAGAAGCACAGCGATTGCTACCGCAAACATTAGTGAAAGTAGGGGAAGCAATGGCAGAAAAAACCTGGGAAGAATTGCAAAAAGAAATGCAAAAATCGGGAATGAAATCTGGTGGTTCTCAAAGTGCTAAGCGTAAATTTGTTCAAGAAACAAAAAGAACCTATCAGCGGAATGCTAGCAGTAGAGATAAACGAGAACTTGAAGATTATATTGTAGAGCAGCTTCATCAGTATAAGTAATTAGATATTTTTGAATATTTAGCTTTTAATGTAGGTTAATAGAGGCATCTAAGATGATGCCTCTTAGGGAGGATATTTTATTAAATATATTTTTGTTTTTTACAACCACTCAACTTTTAATTCTTCTTCATATTCTTTTTTATATTTTTCCTCTGAATATTCTTTGTTGTTAATTTCCACCCAAACTTGACCACCTCCCCATTGTTTGCCTGTTTTCGTATCATCATAATGACTTAGAGGAAAATCATAGGGATTTTGTTCACCAAACCTCTGTCTTACTGCTCCTTTATAAGCAATAACTCTAATATTTGTATACTTTCTCTTCTTTAATTCATCAACAAATTCAGCGGCTAAAGGTAGCCATTGATCGGGTTTAGTAAATTCTGATGGTTGTCCGCTCAGTGCCTCAAATTCGTCTTCTAACTGTTGCTTTAATGCTGCTTTCTTTTGCGATGTTTTATTTGAAGCTTCGATTTTTTTCCATTTTGCTTGCATAGCTTCTCTTTTCTTCACAATTTGTTTTGTGCCCACGGATTGACCTGCATGACATACTAAAAGTTCTAATTCTCGGTGATCTTTTCTTAAACCATCTCTTTCGATCCATTCTGCTAATTCAGCCGCTGTAAAACTTCCTTTATTACTACCACCGTCATCTCCATTAACTACAAATCTAGGTAATTGAGAATGACCGTGTAAGATAAGGTAAAGTTTAGCATTAGTACTTAATTTTGCTAAAGGTTGTAGTTTACCAGTCAGAATTTCAGGATGCATATTTGGTAAGCTATAAATTGCATTTTTTGCAACTTCTCTTAGTTCGTTATCTTCTACTGGAAGGTAAACGGCATTTTTTTCAATTTGTACTGAATCAATTTCCGGAATGGCTTCACTCATCAATGCTAAATCATGTTCAAAATCAGCATAATTAAGTTCTACAAGATCATTTTCTTTTATTGCTGGTGAAGATTTAACAGTTAAAGCTTTACTTTCTTGGGCATCTAATAAATCATCAAACTCATCAAAACGCTGCTCTAAAGATATTGTTCCTAAATCAAAGGAATTTGCATAAGCCATATTTTGAGCTATTTTGTCAAAAATGGCGTGAGGATTTTCTTTCTGTGGTTGAGGTGATGGAGTTTGTTTCGTAGGTGTATTTTCTTGAGGTTGATTATTATTAGTTTGAGTACTTTTAGCTTGACTTAACGAAGATGTATCGCTTGTCTTTTGTTGTTTCGGCTCGTAAGTTTTTGCGCCGCTGAGGATTGCTTGAATATCGGCTTCAAATGCTTCTGCGTCTGCTGCTTGCTCGGATTCTGTTTCTTCTGGTGCTGCTGGTAAAACTTCTGGAATTACTGCTTCTGGAGTTTGATTATCTTCTTTGACTTCAAATGATTCTACTTCAATAGTTGAAATATCATTATCTAAATCGAATTGCTCGGTTGTTGTGTAATCTAAAGAAGCCGCAAAACTATCACCTTTGTATTCAAGTTCGATCGCTTCATTATAATCAAAAGTCATTGTCTGGGTTTTTTGGGTTTTAGACTTTGTGCGATCGCGTTTTCTGTGCTTCTGTTTATTAACAGTTTCTTTCGAGAGGCTTTGCTGTAATGCCAAAATTTTATTATTAGCAGAATTTTCGTAATTCAACATTTTCGCCATCCTGTGATATTTTTTATTTTCTTTTATTTGATATTCGATTTTTGAGTTGCGTCGCTGAGAAATTAATTCTTCCTCAAGTGCTAAAAGTCGGTTGCTATCAGATAAATATGTTTGAGTTTTAATATTTTTTTGAGATTTATAATTCTTTCTATGCTTTACAGCTTTCCTTTGTTTGAATAATTCTTCCTCAACTGCCAGCAGTCGATTGTAATTCGAGATAAACATGATTCATAACTGATAATTGATAATTGATAATTGATAATTGATAACTGATAATTGATAATTGTTACCCCTGAATATTCATATCAACAATTGCATAAGGATCTAAAGCAATTTTGAGATGATTTAGGGAACCACTTAAATTGTTTTGATTAACTCGCAAACGTAATTCCTTGGCGTTAGCTTCAATTATTTCGACAGTTTCATCATTGAGCAAAGCTACGGGAAATTGTTCTAAAGAATTAGCCATTGCTAAGTTTTCACCTTGCAGCGTCAAAACAGTATCCCCTTGAGTTTTAGAAACGCTAATTTTAGATACTTTGGGAGGTAGTTGTTTGCGGCGAGATTGATTAATTAAATTAGCTAAATTTTTATAATCAACTTTATCTTTAGTCACTTTTTTTAAATCTACTTTTCTTTCTTCTACAGTGTGTCTTAAATCTTCGGCGGATTTGATTCCTAGTCTTTGTAATTCTTTACGTTTTTCTTCTGGAATACCAATGTCTTCCAAAGAGATTTCATCTGAAGTTAAAGGGTTTCTTGTAACTTCGCGGATTTGATTGTCGCGGATTGAGCCGAGTTGAAATGATACTTTTGATGCACCGGAATCTCCCGGTTTTGCTGTTTTAAAGCGTACTGTATCTCCATCAAATTCGGGAAATATTTGTAATTCTAAAGATAAATCTTGAACTGTATAAGTCAGTTTGCGATTTAATCCTTTGACAGCTAATGTATCTTGCGCTCTATCTAATTCAAATATCAGTGAGTCTAAAAAAGATTCTAAATTCCAGGATTCATTACCTTTACTCTTCATCTCTCACCACCTTAATTTTCATCTGGTGAAATACAGGTAAAATAGTTGTTTTTGTTCGTTGGGTAGGTGGTGAACCTTTTAGCTGCACTTTACCATTATCATCAACGGTTATGCCAATTTCTACTGGCATATCTAAGTTGACATTTTCAACTGTCATTGATAAACCAGAATTTTCATCTTCAACGTACATACCATAATCTACTAAATCGTGTACTAATTCAGAAAAAGGTTGTAACAAGCTATCTTCAAAAACTTGTTCTTCAGAATTAGTTGGAATAAAATCAATTTGTTTATCTAAATTTTGCATTTTAGTTAATATTTAGTTATTATTTCTTGGCTTTTTCTTCGAGAGTAACAGGATAAACAGCAACGGATTTGTCAAAAATAACTTTCATACCATTGAGTAAAATTGGTTCGTCTGATAATGCATAGTTTAAGTCAGATTCATTGTGGGGAAATAAATTAGATTTTGATTGACTTATTAGATTGTTATCTTTAAGGCTAAGTTGTGGATATATACGAATTTCTCCTCCTCCCATTGCATAAATTTCATTAATGCGAATACCATTAGTCTTTATTACGGCTTTACCTATCGGCTTAAATTCTGCATAAGTTCTACCGCTCATACCAGTTCCAACTTTTTTAACTTTACTATTAAAACCTACTTCATTTGTGTCGTAGTTTGCTAAACCATCACAGTTAAAAACATAACCTCCACTTCTGGCTACTATGGCATTATCTTTAATACTCATGCCACAGGAAGGTATTAATTGAATAGCAATTGATGGAAGATTTACAGATTTTTTTAAACGTTGCTCTAAATGATCTAAGCAAACCTCTAATCCAAAATTTATACCTTTTAATGTAAATACAGATGAGCCATCAAAGTTGTATTTTTGTTCTTCCGATTTAGTATTATTTGCTGGTGGTAAATGTTCAACTCGCTCTAATACAATACTTCCACTTTTACTTTTCTTTTGAATAAAATCTATACTGGATAAGTGTTCTTTAAGAACAACGTTTGCAGCGGCTGCACCTGCACCTGGATCGTTGCCAAAACCGCCTTGTTGTACTAGAACAAAATTATAAGCTTCAACGTCTTTTCGGAGGTTTATACCAAACAATTTAAAAAATCTATCAACTGAAGTTTGGTTACTTTTAATAGAATGACTAACAATACTACCGAAAACAAATATCCAATGCTGCCATTGAACTTTATTTTTGACTAATTCTTGTAGTTTTCTAATTATTATTTGGACATCATCCATATTGTATGCACCATTTTTTCCTCTAAAGAAGAATTCTGGCATCATAAATATTTTGAGTACGGAAGCATCTTGTTGTTTGGTGTTTGAATTATCGCGGGCAGTTTCAATGACTTTTGCAACTAATTTGATTCTTTCTTCAATGTCATCATTTATATTATTAAGTCCTAGATATTCTTGTCTATTTTCGGTGATACTTTTCGGAGCGGTATGAATACAATGGGCAATAAATTGTACTGTTTTATAATCCATTATCTTTTCCTTTATCTTTTCTATGTACTAGTACCAATAAAGTGAACCATTCCGGGCATGGGAAAGTAAACTTTTTGTTCCGATAACTCTAAAATATGTCCGTTTTCGTTTACTGTTTCGGCTTTTTTCAGCTTTATCTGTTGTATTTTCATTTCTGGATAAATCCAAAGAGCTACTGTATCCCCAACATCTCCTTTAAACTCTACTTGGGTACGAGCGGCATAATGAAAATTTTGTTTAAATTCTGAAGATAAAAGTGCTGTTAATTGGGCTTCTTGTAATGGTGAATAATCGGAAATATTACCCAAAAGTTGATTGAGAATTAATGGGCTACAAATTAAGCCAGTTTTGAGTTTACCTTGCTCGCGTTTCCCTTTAGTTTCATCTATTTTGATCAAGGTTTCCATGCGAGCATGATTTTTTCTTTCTGGCTCTAAAGTGTAATAGTATTTACAGTCAAAAGTAATGCGTCGTAGAGATTTGGAAAAACTACCTTGCCAAACTTTGTGCCAGTAAGAACGAAATTTATCGACGTTATTAAGGGGAACTATTTCTGCTGTATCTTGAATGCTATCAAAATAATATTCGTCTATTAAAGTTATTAGCTGCGTCATGCTGCTGCCAAGTTTAATTTTGGCTTTGGTTTGCTTTGATTTACCTTGCCATACCAAAGTCGCGCAAACTAAATAATCTTCATTTTTTGTCAGTATTTTTAACTGTTCTGCTGTAATTTTTGGAACTATTTCTAAACTTCCATAAGTAACGTTTTCTACCGGAAATCGACGTTCGATTAATACTTCCAAAGTCACTGGATTTTTAACTAATAACTGTATAAAACCCTTTTTTATTCCGCGAGGAGTTGCAACTTGTAAAGGAAAAGATAAATCGCGATCGCTACGATATAAAATACGAGAACGACCTTGTAAATAATGGCTGGTGACATCGGAAAATTCTAGCTTTACCGCTTCAACCCTTTGATAGTTAAGGTTAGAAGTTGTTTTCGCCAATCCCAAGCTCAAATTCAAAAATAAATCATTAACTTCCCTAGAATCGGTATGAGTAGGCATCATCTTTTCTAAATGATCCAAAGTTCGCTTTTCCGATTCTTGAATCATTCCCCCTACTTGCTTTAACCCATCAGTGACAGCACCCATCAATTTGTTTGCGGGCATATTTTCCATCAAGCTATTGATTGTTTCTGGAGTTAACACCTTTTCTAATAAAGGCATTAAAGCTGGAAGCGCCGACAACAAAGCCGCTGAAGCCGCCATTTCTTCAGATAATCTTGATTCTACAGACATCGAAGTAGATATATCTTTACCTCGCGACATTCGCCGCTTTGTATTTTGTCTAGTATTGTGTCGAGGTTGCCTTACTAAAGCTGGCTTGGGTTTGCCGCGTAGTTGTGAATTTGCAGGTATGGGAGTTGGTTTGGCAGTACCTACCATTGCACCCACAGGTTGAGCGGTAACAGCAGGTAAAACGTTAGGTGCGGGTATCTTGCTTCCGGCTTGTTGCAACAATAAAGCAATTAACTGAGCCGTTTCTGGATTAGAAGCAGCTTGAATAATTTGAGCGATTCCCCCTGATTGAGATTCGGTACCATCTTCGTTTGTATTATTATTTCCCGCTATCGCACCGACGAGATTACCTAACATTGGTAAAGCAGTTGGTAGCGCTCCAGCTACTGCCGGAAGTGCTTGTTTTACCACTGGCAAAACTTTAGGAATTAAAGTTTTCAAAGCTCCGAGAAACATAGCAGAGCTAATCGGTTTTGCTTCGCGATAGCTAAAAGGAACCGTTTCTAAAGATTGATTTTCCATGCTAAAAGAAATTGCAGGTAGCGAAAGTTTATTTTGATTATTACTAATAGGAATAATGCTGATAATTTCAGAAATTGCCGGTCCGATGCGTTTTTCAGTGCGAAAGCTAGTAACTTGGATATAGCGGTTTTTACGATCGAAGCGATCGCCAGGTATTTCTAATACAGTTCTTCCCAAATTTGATTTCGGTAAAGCACCAATTAATTGCGATGTAAAATGAGGATTTTGTATTTTTTTTAATCCCTTATTTGATAAAACCTCTTTATCGCCGATCGTATAACTATAAAACCGATTTGTACCGATATCTACTTTAAATAAATATCGGTTATTATCTGCTTCTAAAAATCGGATATAGGAAAGAGCCATTCAATTTTGGATGTTGATAGTTGTTAGTTGATAGTTGATAGTTGTTAGTTGATAGTTG
>CAYMZW010000315.1:0-8341 GCA_964395005.1 uncultured Rivularia sp. | reverse complement strand
TTGATAGTTGATAGTTGTTAGTTGATAGTTGATAGTTGTTAGTTGATAGTTGATAATTAATGATCCACACCCTGAGCCGCACCTAGCGGTGAACGGGTGAAAGTTGATGGTTGTTATATAATTAGCCCACGGAGGTGGGCTTTGTTTGTTTAGCCCCAGACTTCTAGTCTGAGGGTGGTGTTCGTTGATAATTGATAATTTCACAACGGATATTTACTATGAAGCTTTTTACATTCTTCTTTTAATATCCCGGATTTTATTTTTATCGAAGCTGGAGATTTGGCGATAATTTCTTCACACCGCAACTCAATCAAATTGGGATTGTAATCATCTTCAAAATCCGAAGCACCGGCACCGTAGACAATTTCGGAAATACCACCCCAAAAGATAGTTGCCGCACACATTGCACATGGCTCGCAGGTAGAATAAAGCGTATATCCCGATTCTAAAGCAGCAGTTTTTAAGCGTTTGGTTAATTTACGTAAAACGTTAACTTCAGCATGACAAGTTGGATCTGCATCAGATTCTACAGTGTTTCCGGCTTTCTCGACAATTTCATTATCTTTGACAATTACCGCACCGAAAGGAGTTTCGCTCTTTTCAGCTTCGGCGATCGCCATTTGCATGATTTCTTCAGGTGTCATAATCGGCTATCAATAATCAGTTAACAATTTTCACCCGGAGGGTGTGGCTCATCAATTATCAGCGATATCTAAAGGATTTGTAAAAGTTTTTAATTTTAGGTAAAGGTAAATAAAAGTTTGGGGACAAAATTCCGTTAAATTACGACTATATAATCATACGTGTAACTACCAAACATTATGATAATAGATAGTTTTCGGGCTAAATTACGCAAGGAAGCGCAACTTTGGCGAGATGAAGGAATTATACAGGATTCACAATACGAGCAATTATCTGAAAGATATCAGTTTGATAGTTTAGATAATGTTGCTCAAAACCGCTTTGTTTTTATTTTGATTGGTGTCGGCTGTATACTGGTTGGCTTAGGGGCAATTACTTTTGTTGCGGCTAATTGGCAATCATGGACTCGTGAAGTAAAGTTAGTTTTATTATTAAGTTTATTCTTTTCTACAAATATTATTGGTTTTTTCCTGTGGAGAGAACCCGTTTTTGATAATGCAGGAAGAAGAAGACGACAGCGTAAGCGAATATTCGGACATGGTTTATTGCTTTTAAGTGCTTTACTTTTAGGCGCAAATATGGCTTTTATGGCGCAGACATTCCATATCAGCGGTGCCGATTACCAACTGTATTTATTCTGGGGAATTGGCGTTTTGGTAATGGCTTATGGTTTGCGTTTGGCTTCTTTGGGAGTGTTTTCGTTTGTCTTAATTAATATTGGATATTGGACGGGAAGATGGGAATTATGGAATAATTTTAATGAATTGTCTTTGCCGCAACTAATGATAAATTATATGCCGATTCTTTTGTTGGGATTGTTTATTCCTTTGGCATATATCTGTAAGTCGCGATGGATTTTCGCGTTATCTACAATTAGTTTTGCAACTTCATTACAATTTAATTTAAGTAGACTTTACTTACCCATATTTAGCTCTTTTGCTTTTGCACTTCCGCCAGCTTTGTTATGGAGTTACGATGATTTCTTGTTTCCCAGAGTTAATCAAAAACTGTTTCAATCTGTTGCGCGTAATGTAGCGCTGCTGTTTTTGAGCATTTTATTTTATGTGCTTTCCTTTCGGGGATATTGGAAATATTTTAATTATTCTTCTACCGATAACTACTCAATACCCAATTTATTTTTATTCATAGATTTGGGAATTATCACCGCTTTAGCTATATATCAATGGTTTCATTTGCTGCGCCCAAACCGCAACCGTCAGCGTCAAGGAATCGATATTACTAATATTGCGATCGCTATATTTATAGTGATGGCTGCTTTTGCACCAATTTGGAATCAAAGCTTTTCTGAAAATTCGGTTTTAGCAATTTTCGTTTTCAATGTATTTTTAGCAATATTAGCTTGCGGAATGATTCGCCAAGGATTGCAATCAAATCAAAGACGGGCATTTTGGGGAGGAATGATCTTGTTAACGCTGCAAATTATTACCCGGATGCTCGAATACGACACCGCTTTATTATTGAAATCTATGGTTTTTATCTTGTGCGGTTTTGCCGTTATCGGCGCAGGATTATGGTTTGAAAAACATTTATCAGTGAGCAGTCAACAGTGAACAGTTAACAATTAATTAATAACCAAAAACTAATCATGAATTCTCAATCTTCTCCCGATTATCAGCCAAATTCACCTTCAACTAATCAACCCATACCAATTCTAAGATTTTTAATACCTTTATTAATCCAAGCTGGATTACTTTTCGCGATACCGGCACAATCGGCTTACACTTATCTAACAGGTAAAACCGTAATTTTACAAACTGTACCCGTAGATCCTTACAACTTATTGACTGGTTACTACGTTATTTTGAATTATGACATTTCGACAATAAGTACTTTAGAAAAACTCCCTGGTAGCAAGGATTTATTAAAATATGGAAACAGTTTGTACGTAATTCTTCAAGAAGAAAAATCTACTGATGAGGGAATTCCTAAAGCATGGAAACCAATACGCTTAACTGAAGAAATCCCCGATTCTCTTCCCGATAACCAAGTAGCTTTGCAAGGTAAATTTCAAGGCAGCAGAATTAAATATGGTTTAGAAAAATATAATATCCCAGAAGACCAGCGCAATCAAATTAATAACAATATATTTCAAGCTAGACGAAGCGCAACATCAACAGATAAACAACCCATCGTAGTAGAAATTAAAGTTGATTCTCAAGGTAAATCCGTACCTGTAAGTATGTGGGTGAAAGAACAAAATTATCGTTTTTAACAGTGAGCAGTGAGCAGTTATCAGTGAACAGTTATCAGTTATCAGTTATCAGTTAATAATTAACAACTAATAGGTAAAAATGTTCTTAGTAAAAGCTTAAACCCTTGAATTTAGGACTAAATACGAGCAGGAGAATCCATAATAATGATTAAAACCGTAGCCTTATTTTTTAATTAAACTAGCCACTGCTCACTGCTCACTGCTCACTGCTCACTGTTAACTGTCTTCGTTTCGCAGTTGCCAAGCTGCACCAAAAGCTGCTCCGGCACCTGCTAACAATCCCGTACTCATTCCTTGCATCGTTTTACTAATGGGATCTTGAGTTAGACACTCGCTCGTTACCTGAGTAGCTTCTAAACAGATGGTGCTTTGGGCCCAGCTAGAAGTACCCCCGAGTACTACACCAGCCACGCTACAGGAAACGATTAACAGTAAAAGGCGTTTGTTTTTTCTATCCATAGATAGGTTTTTAAATATCTTTAGTATTAATTCTTCTATCCACTGTACATAAAAGTTCACGCCTTGTCAGCATAATTTGTATAGTCTAATGCATTAATTTGAATTAAATTTTTTGAATAGAGCCAAAATATGTACGGAGCTTTGACATCTTGCACTATTCTCTGACACTACCAAGAATTGCAAATTCCTGTCTCATAGCAAAAGTCATAAGAAAATAAGTCCACTAAGGTGGACTTAGTATGTGTAGTCGCGGTTTAAACCGCCAATTTCAATCGATAATTTCAATCGATAATTACATCAAACTAATCTAACTTTCGATTTAGTTAAAACCATCGTCGCTGCTAATCCGATAAATATAGTTGCAGGTACACCTGATTCCGGTACTTTTCTACGTTTTGGTTCCTCTTTTTTGACATAGGTGTAAGAAACCATTACATTAGCACCTGCATAAGTTTCAAAACCAGCAACAAAATTACCTGCACCTGTAGCTTTTGAATTACCTATTGCTTCAACTAATAAATTAAGACTACCATCACCAATGAAAGGTGTTAAATCAGCGATGGTGGTAAATACTGCCGATTCTTTTTTTGTGTTAGAAATTCCTGCTAAGTTAATTCCTGAATCTCCATCAAAATCTAATGTTCCATCGTATGAATTTAATTGCTGTTCGACTAATGCGGAAGGTAAAGCCACGAGTAACAAAGAATCGAAAGAATCTTCGGATTTTAAGCTAATTTCAGCAGCTAGATTTCCCGTAACGAATGCGGTTTGTGCGTCTCTATTTTCTAATTCGACAGAGCCTTGAACGTTACCGCTTAATTCAAAGAAAACACGTTCTAATTCGCCTAAATTGCTATCAAATTTAGGTAATGTTATTTGTTTTTTAAAGTTAGTTATAGTTGGATCGATCGAACTTTCGTAAGTTAGTGTAGTTGCTTGTGCAGCGTTTATCGGTGCTAATATTGCAGCAAAAACTGTCAGCATCACTTTGGTTTTGCAAATGGATAGATGCATAATTATTTGACCTATATATTGTTTACGTTTTTTAATGATTGTTTATTCAACGCACCCTTTTACTCTAGAAAACAGATTAATAGAGTTAAAAATAATAAGCAATATTACTTAAGTATATTCATGAAATATTTACAAAAAAACTCCGGATATATCCAGTTATATAAGAATCATATTTGATTTTTTTTAAATAGGTAGGGTGTGTTGCTTGCTGCGCGCAACGGACTATTATACAAGGGTTTTAGTGCGTTAGGCTAAAGCCATAACGCACCCTACAAATATCTAATTATTTTCAATATTCAAACTGAAATCATATATATATTTTTTGTAAGCAAAAATAACAATTTTGCTTTTAAGCAATTGTGTTAGTAAAAGCTTTATAAATCAATAGTAAATATTTTACAAAGCTGATTATATTCAATATATTATTATTTGAATTTTTAGGTTGCTATAGTATTTTTACCGATTTTAGAGTTTTGATAATTTTTTACAATCATTGGAAGTTGCCACCAAGAAATATAAGGATACTTATGATGTTCCTCGTGATAGCCGAAATGATAGCAAGTAATAAAAGACCAAAAAAATGGACGATAGACGCTTTGGGTACGATGAGTATTTCGATATCCTTCTAAAGGTTCTCGATGAGGTAAATAAGTTCCGAAATAGAATAGTTGTATAGAACTTAGTAGTAATGGTAAAGCCCAAAATACAAGTAAATTAATTTCTGGAATATTGAATAGAATTCTTATGAAATGATAAATGATTGTCATTCCTAAAAAACGCAACCAACTCCAATAACGAAACATAAAATAAAAGTACCAGGCAAAGAAGTTTTTATGTTTACCGTCATGGTAATCGGGATCGATTTCGCTTGCAGGATTTTGATGATGTTGCCAATGTCTTTTTAACAGTTTTTGATAGTCAAATAATGCATATAAGATTACACATAGATAGCCAATAAAATTGTTTATTTTAGAGTTTTTTTCAAATACAACACCATGCATCGCATCATGAGCGGTTATAAATAAACCAGTATGAAGAAATGCTGACCAGAGAATTGCAATCGGAATCAGTACTATATTCGTTTGATAAATATCTAAATTAACAAATGTTCCCAAACTTATTAACCGTGTAGCGATAATAATACAGGCAATTATTAATCCTATATAAGCTTTAGTAGATTGTACAAATTGCTGAATTTTTTTTGAGAAGATAGCGAGCAAGAATAAAATCATAAGAATAGAGCCAGAGCATCCCAATTTTAGAAGTTATATCTAAAAATATATTGTAGCTGAAGTATTTTACTATGTTGATATATCGCGAGCAAGATGTTATCACTACAAATTTAAAAGAGACGTAGCAATGTGCCACATCTCTATATTTTTTAATCAAAAATCGTTGATAATTTATAAGTGATTAGGATTTACGCAGCGATAACGGTGTAGGAGCGTGTTCTACACATTCTAGATCCCCCCCTTCGGGTATCTCCTTCGGAGACGCTTCGCTAACGCTACTTCCCTCAACGGAGGGATGACGACCCACGGGAGTAGACTCACCAACCCCCCTTTTTAAGGGGGGCTTTTTTGAGTGTTACTGATAACAACTAACAACTAACGACTAACTACCAACCACTATTCAATTATCAAATTAAAAGGCAACCGAGCATACACATCTAATGGATCGTTCATGTTTTGTAAAACTGCTATTTCTGCCTGTAATTTCTCAAATTCCTTTGTTAATGGATTATTTGCTTGAAGCGGGCTTTTGTCAGCTTTAAAAATAGTTTGGGTTTCGTCGGCGACTTTACCAAAAAATCTTTCGCTAAAGGTGCTAGCTCTGGGATACTCTCGCAATTCCCATTTATCTCCTAATTTTGCTTCTCTGGCAGCATATTCAATTGCCGCATCTAAACCACCAATTTCATCCACTAAACCAATGTCTTTGGCAGCTTTACCAGACCAAACTCTTCCTTGAGCAATTTCTGCTACCTTTGATTGTGGTAGGTTTCTGCCTTTGGCTACTTTATTTAAGAATTTATTGTAAATTCGGTTGACGCTGCTTTGAAAAATCGCCAATTCAGCTTCAGTTTGGGGACGAGTTGTAGTACCAATATCGGCATATTTTCCGGTTTTGACGCTATCCCAAGTAATGCCGTTGTCGTTGGCTAATTTTTGGATATTGGGTATGCTGCCAAATACGCCAATGGAACCCGTAATCGTATTGGGTTCGGCAAAAATGTGGTTGGAATCTACAGCTATCCAATAACCACCGGATGCGGCACTGTCTCCCATTGATACCACAACTGGTTTAACATCGCGAGTCAATTTAACTTCTCGCTGAATTATTTCGGATGCGGTAGCGCTACCACCTCCAGAATTTATCCGCAAAACCACCGCTTTGACATCTTTATCTTGACGCAGACGACGGAAAATTTTAGCGAAACGGTTTCCTCCTATTTGCCCCGATTCTCCATCACCGTTGACAATAGCACCTTCTGCATAAACTACAGCTATTTTGTTTTCGGAATTTCTACTTAAAGTTTTATCGGCAATTCCTGCGTATTCGTTTAAATCTATTTGGGTAAAAGTTTTTTCTTTACTGCCAGTTTTTGTTAACTTTTTGAGTTCGGTAACTACTTCGTCAAAATAGGCAACCTTATCTACCAAACGGTTAGTTTTAGCTTCGTCGGCTTCTAAAAGTCCTTTACTATCAGCTATCGCCTGTAATTGTTGTGGTGTCATTTTGCGGCTTTTACCGACAGTGCCGCGCCATTCACCCCATAAATCATCTAATAATGTCTGAATTTGCTCGCGGTTTTCCGGGCTTAATTGTTTCAAAACCAAAGGTTCAACCGCACCTTTAAACTTTCCTACCCGCACAATTTGCATACCAACACCGAACTTTTCCAAAGCTCCAGCCAGAAACATCGGTTGCGAGCTTAAACCGTTAATTTCCATTCCTCCGTAAGGATTAACCATAACGGTATCCGCCACCGAACTGAGATAATATTCTTTTTCACCCCATCCGACACCGTAAGCAACAACTTTTTTACCCGAATCGCGAAATTTTCCTAATGCTCCACGAATTTCCTTGAGAGTTGCAAAACCCGCGCTTCCGGCTCCCGAAGCATCCCTAGCATCCAAATAAACCCCAACAATTCGCTTGTCGGTGCGGGCTTTTTCCAAAGCATCCAAAACCGAACGCAATGTCATCCGCTTTTTAGAATTACCCGAAAGCGCTTGCTGTAAAACCAAACCAGAATCGGGTTTACCGTCAGTAATTTGAGTAGATAAATCAAACACCAACATCGAATTCGACTCTACTTTCGGCCCCGAATCCGTCGAAGCAGCAGCAAAAACCAGCATGAAAAATCCGACAGTACTAATACCTCCAAAAATAAATAATCCTAATAAACTTCCAATTAAACTCGCAAAGGTTTGTTTAATAAAATTACGCATATAATCCCCGGTTTTACTAATAAGTATTTCAGCTTAACTCGTTTGTATTGGTAGATGCACGGCTCCGCACAACTACCATTCTAAAATTTTTCCTTGAATTTCACTTCATATTTTATAGATAATCCTTTAATATTTACTTTGTATTTCCAATGTCCCCCATAAATATTATTCCTAACACCGAGAAAATGCTCAATAAATTAGATATAGAATTATTCAACTGCTTTAATTAAACTATCAGAATGTTGAAGTTGTTCTAGTGTAGCGTTACCAGTACAGAATAATACGGTGCTAATTTCCGCAATTAAAACTTCTGCTAAATCGTAAAGCGTAGCCTCAGAAGACGTTGCAGCTTGTAAAAACGGCATTGCCAACCCCGCGATATCCGCACCTAGCGCGATCGCCTTTGCCACATCCACACCATGACGCAAACCTCCCGAAGCAATTAAAGGTACATCGGGTGCCATTTGACGAATTCCAGTAATGCAGTCAGCCGTTGGTACGCCCCAATCAGCAAAGGTTCTACCCAAACGTCGCTGTA
>CAYMZW010000314.1:0-8351 GCA_964395005.1 uncultured Rivularia sp. | reverse complement strand
GTTGGGCGACCCCAACGCTCGTAAACTAAAAAAATTCCAACCATCAATTACTGAAGTTAATCTTTTAGAAGAAGAAATTAAAGTTCTTTCTGACGAACAACTAAAGGGTAAAACTGTAGAGTTTAAAGAGCGTCTTCGTAAAGGCGAATCTCTTGACGATATCTTGCCAGAAGCTTTTGCTGTAACAAGAGAAGCTGGAAGACGAGTTCTAGGAATGCGTCACTTTGACGTGCAGCTATTGGGTGGAATGATTCTGCACAAGGGACAAATTGCAGAAATGAAAACCGGGGAAGGTAAAACCCTGGTTGCAACATTACCTAGTTATTTAAATGCTTTGACTGGTAAAGGCGTACACGTAATTACCGTTAACGATTACTTAGCCCGTCGTGATGCTGAGTGGATGGGACAGGTACACCGTTTCTTGGGATTGACTGTAGGACTAATTCAGTCAAGCATGACTCCCGTAGAACGGAAGAAAAATTATGAATGCGATATTACCTATGTTACCAACAGCGAAATAGGTTTTGACTATTTGCGGGATAACATGTCAACGTCGATGGCCGATGTAGTGCAGCGTCCGTTTAATTATTGTGTAATTGACGAAGTTGATTCAATTTTAATTGACGAAGCACGCACACCTTTGATTATTTCCGGTCAGGTAGAAAGGCCAACTGAGAAATACGTCAAAGCTGCTCAAATCGCTAGAGCGCTGTCGAAAGAAGAAGATTACGAAGTAGACGAAAAAGCTCGTAACGTACTTTTAACCGATGAAGGTTTCCAACACGCAGAAGAGCTTTTAGAAGTAAACGATTTATTCGATCCCGAAGATCCTTGGGCGCATTTTATATTTAATGCAATCAAAACCAAAGAACTGTTTTTGCCAGACGTACACTACATTCTTCGTAATGGAGAAGTAGTAATTGTAGATGAATCAACTGGTAGGGTATTGCCGGGAAGACGCTGGAGCGATGGTTTACACCAAGCAATTGAAGCTAAAGAAAACGTAGAAATTCAACCAGAAACTCAAACCTTAGCTTCGATTACCTATCAAAACTTGTTTTTGCTGTATCCCAAACTAGGTGGAATGACAGGAACCGCAAAAACAGAAGAAGTAGAATTTGAAAAAATTTACAAATTAGAAGTAACAATAATTCCTACCAACCGAGTCAGACAGCGTAAAGATTTGGCTGACATGGTATTTAAAACAGAAGTTGGTAAATGGAAGGCTATTGCTAAAGAATGTGCCGAAATGCACGAAACCGGCAGACCTGTTTTAGTAGGAACTACAAGTGTAGAGAAATCGGAATATCTTAGCCAATTATTGAAAGAGATTGGTATTGCTCACGAACTACTCAACGCTAGACCTGAAAACGTCGAACGGGAAGCTGAAATTGTCGCTCAAGCCGGACGTGGTGGAATGGTAACTATCGCCACCAACATGGCCGGTAGAGGTACTGACATTATCTTGGGTGGTAATGCCGAATATATGGCACGTTTGAAAGTTCGCGAATTTTTAATGCCTCGTATCGTCAAGCCAGAAGACGAAGACGTATTTTCACCTCATAGAGCAACTTTACCTACGGGAACAGGTGGTGGACAAGGATTTACTCCTGGTAAAAAAGTTAAAACTTGGAAAGCTTCTCCAAAAGTATTTCCTACACAGATAAGTAAAGAAGCCGAAAATATCTTGAAAGTAGCTGTAGAAGCTGCCGTTAAAGAATTTGGCGAACGTAGCTTATCAGAACTCGAAGCCGAAGATAAAATCGCGGTTGCAGCCGAGAAAGCGCCAACCGAAAATCCCGTAATTCAGAAAATGCGGGAAGCATATAACCGCGTCAAAGAAGAATACGAAGCATTTACCGACGCAGAACACGATAAAATCATCTCCTTGGGCGGTTTGCACGTAATTGGTACCGAACGCCACGAATCGCGACGGATTGACAACCAGTTAAGAGGGCGTGCCGGAAGACAAGGGGACCCAGGTTCCACCAGATTTTTCTTAAGTTTAGAAGACAACTTAATGAGAATATTCGGTGGCGAACGTGTTGCTGGTTTAATGAATATGTTCCGTGTTGAGGAAGATATGCCCATCGAATCGGGTATGTTAACTCGCAGCTTAGAAGGTGCCCAGAAAAAAGTCGAAACCTATTACTACGACATTCGTAAACAGGTATTCGAGTACGACGAAGTAATGAACAATCAGCGTAGAGCAATTTACGCCGAACGTCGTCGAGTATTAGAAGGGCAAGATTTGAAAGAGCAGGTAATCAAATACGCTGAGAAGACGATGGATGACATCGTTGATTACTATGTCAACCCAGACTTACCATCGGAAGAATGGGAATTAGATAAATTAACCGAAAAAGTCAAAGAATTCGTTTATTTGCTCTCAGACTTACAACCTTCTCATTTAGAAGATATGTCCATGAGCGAAATCAAAGCTTTTCTGCACGAGCAAGTTCGCATCGCTTACGACATGAAAGAAGCCGAAGTTGACCAAATTCAACCCGGATTAATGCGTCAAGCAGAGAGATTCTTTATCCTACAGCGGATAGACACCTTATGGCGCGAACATTTGCAGCAAATGGAAGCCTTGAGGGAATCAGTAGGATTACGCGGTTACGGTCAAAAAGATCCGTTAATTGAATACAAGAGTGAAGGTTACGAACTATTCCTGGATATGATGACAAACATCCGTCGCGATGTTGTTTACTCCTTATTCATGTTCCAACCACAGCCGCAGCCTACAGTAGAAACATCGCAAATGGTCTAAGGATTTTGGATTTTAAATTTTAACAACGGATGCGTTTGTTTTAGATTTTAGATTGAGAAACCGGGTTTTAAGAAATTCCCGGTTTTTTTATAGTTTATTTCCTGTTTCCTGTTCCCTGTTCCCTATTCCCTTCCATGAAACTCCTATTCCTATGCAGCCAAAATAAACTACGCAGTCCCACAGCAGAAGCTGTTTTTTCCGAATATGAAGGATTAGAAGTCGAATCTGCTGGCTTAAATAAAGGTTCCGAAAATCTTTTATCAGCAGAAATAATTGAATGGGCTGATATTATTTTTGTAATGGAAAAGTCCCATAAAAATAAATTATCGAAAAACTTTAAATCATTTATGAAAGGGAAACGAGTAGTATGTTTAGATATTCCTGATGACTATGATTATATGCAGCCAGAATTGATTAAAATATTAAGGAATAGAGTTTTGCCATTATTGGGGACATTTTGAAATTCATAGGGAACTCTTAACAGTGGAAGAGAAAAAAATAAATCAGAGCGAGGTTTAAACGGGTAATATTATAAAAGGCATCATCATAACCTTATTAATTTATATAAAAAAATAGATTTCTCAGCAACCTCTATATTTTTCCTTCTTAGCAATAACCATCTGTTGCCAATTCCCTACTCCCTAACTACTACCATTATTATTTAAATTATGAACGCATCAGGGGTGAAAATAATCTTAGTGGAACCAGCAGGGGCTTTAAATGTAGGCTCCATAGCACGGGTTATGAAGAATTTTGCGCTTAAACAACTGGTTTTAGTAAATCCCCAATGCGATTACTTGGGAGAAGAAGCCACTAGAATGGCAGTTCATGCCAAAGATGTTTTAGAAGCAGCAGTATGCGTAAGTACATTGCCCGAAGCACTTAGCGGTTGTAAAAGAGCGATCGCCACCACAGCTAGAACCCGAGATAATGCATTGCTCCAAACTCCTCGCGAAGTATTACCCTGGTTATTAGAAGCTTCTGCACAACCAGCAGCATTAATTTTTGGTAGAGAAGACAGAGGGTTAAGCAATGAAGAATTAAACTACGCTCAAAAATTTATGCGTATTCCAACCGATTCCGGATATGCATCCTTGAATTTGGCTTCCGCTGTAGCAATTAGCTGTTACGAATTAGCGCTGTGTGAACCATCAACTATTGAAAATACTGCTTTAAATCGGGAAATTGCACCGATGGAGGTTGTGGAAGGATACTACGAGCAGTTAGAATCGCTACTGCTGTCTATCGAGTATTTATATCCTCATACCGCAGACAGCCGTATGGAAAAATTTAGGCAATTGTATAACCGCGCTCAGCTACAAACAACAGAAGTAGCTATGCTAAGAGGTATCTTACGACAGATTAGTTGGGCGATCGCACAATCCGGAAAGTTATGAAAATAGATGAAAGAATATTAATCATCTATGCTATTGTTCCCCCAAAAGCAAAAATAATAGCTTAAACTAAACACAAAAATGCTACGAAAGATAATTTGAGAAGAAGCACGTAATTAATATTAGTTAAATTAGTTAAATTAGTTAATAATTAGGTTTTGGTTCGAGAGTTCGTACCGTATAAAAAAATAAGTGGGTTAGAAGGAGTAGCGGTGTCAGAGTCAAGTTACAAATATACAGCTTCCGGACGAAGACAATCTACGAAGGGCCGTCAACGAGTGCGTAAAGTTCAGAAGCCGGGAAACGGTAAAGTTAAAGTAGTTGGAAAACAACGTCCACCCCAACAAGGTGGAACCGTTTCACGTGTAACAATAAACCCTTCATCTAACACCGCGAAAAAACCTCGCAAGCGTCAGAGATTAGAAGCACCAGCAGAGACTTGGTTAAGAAAAAAGAATGCATCTCAAGCAGCATCTAAAGGCATGAAATCGGCCTCTGTAAATGGAATTCCACCTTTAAAATTTAATAAACGAATAACTAAAAGAGTAAAAGTATCCAACAAAACTCGCCTTAAGCCGATGGCGAGAACTATGCTTTATATATTGCGCTTATTAATCGTCGGAGTAGGTATTGGTGCAATTGTAGGCACAGCACTATCAATATTAGATCCAGCAACCCAAAATACAACAGCTAACTCATCTAGCGTCGAAAATCAACAATTAGTACCTCCCAACAACCCTGCCAACAGTCAAGGTTTATATTTAACCCAAGAAATAATTCCTCTCAAAAGCACCATACAAAATCTAGTTACCGCCAACCCGAATTTGACACCGGGGATTTTCATAGCAGATTTAGATAACGGAAGCTATGTAGATTCAAACGGCAACGCTTCATTGCCAGCAGCCAGCACAATTAAATTACCCATACTTGTTGCCTTTTTCCAAGACGTAGATGCAGGAAAAATTCAGCTAGATGAATCGTTAGTGATGACAAAAGAAATGCTTGCAGGTGGCTCCGGCGATATGCGGAGTAAACCAGTCGGAAGCACCTTTAACGCCTTAGAAGTCGCCGACAAAATGATGGTAATTAGCGATAACACCGCTACAAATATGCTAATTGCCCGTATGGGTGGAATAGATGCACTAAACCAAAGATTTCGCAGTTGGGGATTAATAGCTACGACACTCCGCAACCAACTACCCGACATCGAAGGAACTAATACCACCAGCCCCAAAGAATTAGCAGAAATAATGTCAATGGTGAATAAAGGGCAATTAGTTTCAAACATGATGTCCCGCGAACGTATACTTGATATCATGCGTCGCAACCAAAGGAGGCATTTGTTGCCCAAAGGTTTAGGTGCGGGAGCCAAAATAGCCAATAAAACCGGGTATATTGGCGCAATGTTAGGTGATGTAGGTTTAATTGAATTACCATCCGGTAAGCGCTACGTTGCAGCAGTCATGGTACAGCGCCCTAGAAACGATGCTCGTGCAGAAACCTTAATTACTTCCGTATCTCGTGCAGCTTACCAATACTTTAATCAACCAGTTGCGATGCCAGTAGTACCTGGTAACGCGCTTCCACCAACTGGCAATTCCCCTTATTTAAATAATCCATCAACAAGAATCAATCCTTATCAACCACCGTTACCCAATCCCATCCCTAATGGTGTAAATAATACAATGCCCACAACAACTTATCCTAATAATGGGTACAATTCGCAGTATTATTATCCTTATCGAAGATAACTTTAATCAGTAATGGGTAATAGGTAATGGGGAATTGAGAGAAAAGAAGACAAAGTATCAATTAACTCCTAACTCTCAACTCCTAATTCCTAACTCTAAAATCCCTGTACAAAAACATCCGTTGTTAAAATCCACAATCATCATGCCTACTCCATCAATTCAATTTTTTGCTGGCATCGACGAGAAATTAGGAAACGTCAGCTTGCGTCGCAATCCTAATACCGGAAAACGCATAGTTTTAATGACATTTGAACAGATGCAGGCATTAGAAAAATTTAACAGCTTTAAAAAACAGTCTTTAAATTCAATGCTGTTGAAAGATGAAGAAGGCGAAATCACCGTAACTCCTTCTTCAACTAAATTCATCTTTGGTGGTGACGAAGGAGATGAATTAAAAAGAGTTGATTGCCAATTTGAAATCGAGCAAGATAACCATTGGGAAAGGTTTATGCGTTTCATGCATCGTTACGCCGATGCTAACGGAATGGCTTATGCTGATAGTTGATTTTGGATTAAGTAGGTTGGCGTTGAAAATTGTAATTAAATTAAGGGAGTAGGGAGTAGGGAGTAGGCAGTAGGAGTAAGGGTTTAAAGCTAATTTACCCGAATGTTACATGGTTTTGCTTATTTATGCCGACTTACTTAGAAAACTTGGCAGTTACGTCTGATATTAATTGAGAATTATTAATAAAAAATTCACTTTTAGGCTGCATGGATTTTGAAACTATCGAAGCGATCGATCTGTATAAATTGTAAAATTTAGAATTCTAGATTTAAAGAGTTAATAAAAAGTGAAATTGCTTAGTCTAAGTAGCAGTTTTTACAATAGCTCGGTAAATCATGAGTTCTAATTTTTTCTCGAAAATCCTGGTATTTTTGTGAGTTCCAGATTTCTGCAAAATCCTCTTCAAAAACATTACCCATTTTTATTGTATTTAATATTGATGAAAAACGGTTTTGAATCGTTATAATTTTTGCCTAAACTAAAAACTAATTCTTCCATAACTTAACGTTTTACGTCCAATACAAAATTTCAGCTTCAGGAAAACGCTGCGCGATCGCACTTTCAAAAAATGTCCGCAATTCTTTCATGGTGTCTTTATGATAAACATATTTGACACCTCCAAATTTGTTGCGCTTAATGCTGCGATTTGACTCATCTAAATCCAGCTTGCTGTTAGGATACCACTCCTGCAAAACACCTTTAGAGCCTGGAGTAAAGCGGTGAGAAATTAATTCAAACGTTAAATCGCAATCGAAATCGAGAGTTGTTTTTGCAGCATCAAGTAACTGAGTATATTCTTCATGCCAATTTTCAATCGGCATAATTGGTGCGATAACAAAGCCGATTTTATAACCACTTTTAGCTAATTTGCGAATAGCCTGCAAGCGCTGCTTGACAGAAGCTGTACCGCCTTCCAAAGTTCGGGAAATAGAAGCAGCATTAATACTAAAACGACATCTGGTATTGCCGTTATGAGGTAGCGACAACAAATTATCTACATTGTCAAACTTCGTTACCCAACGTAAATTTGCTTTCTCGCGAGTACCAAAATAGCGAATGCATTCAGCTAAACTTCCCGTTAAATGTTCTATACCTAAAGGATCTGTATAGCAACTCACTTCATAGCTCGTTGATTTTTCTGAATTTTCATAGTTTTTTAAATTGTCTAAAATTTGGGGCAAATTAGCATAAGCTCGAATAACCGGAGGTCCCTGAAGACTGCCAGCTAAGTAACAATACTGACAGTGAGCCGGACATCCTTGTGCAAGATGAAACTGCCAATCCGCTGAAGGTGGAATCGGAGTAAGTTTAAACTGACCTTTTGGTGCCGTAACAACCGCCAAAGTACGCTTCGCTGTAGAGTAGGTTTCCCGTTCAGTTTCTCCCCGCAAACCCGTGATGCGATTTTGTTTCAGCTTTTGAATCGGAAGCCCTAAAGATTCCACACGAGCTAAAATTTGCTGTCCCCAATCCTCATCTAAAGCAGCAGGTGTAAATAATACCTGTTCCGGCATCCACAAACGGTGATGAGATTCCGTAGTAATAGCTATTGGTTTAGGAGGATTAGCAACCATAAAAAATAAAAATAAATCTACAAACAAAAATACTGTCTCTAATTTGACAATTAAATTGAAATAAAAAATCCTCTTGTAAGTAGATTTTGATCGTCTATAAGTAGTATAAAAATACTGTTGTTAAATCATCCAGACGATGGTGCATATTTATAACTTTTTGTACATAACCCTTGACAAACAATCGCGTTAAAGTAAAAGCATAAACGGGGGAAATTAAAGCAATCATCGCAACGCTGCAAAGAAAAATCCTCAACTTCTAATCATGAAAATTAATTACCAGAAGAAATTAGGATACAGTCGTAAAATTAATACGAGGGAAGATAAAAAGAATCCGCGCTTCAATGCTCAATACAC
>CAYMZW010000313.1:0-8378 GCA_964395005.1 uncultured Rivularia sp. | reverse complement strand
AGGAGCCACTGCGTTGCGGAGGTTCCCTCCGTTGTAGCAAGTGGCGTGGGGAAGATAATTATTAACTCATAACTCCTAATTCCTAACTCCTAACTCCTAACTCTTAACTCCTTATTGTGACAATAAAACTTGCGCCTTTTCCTGGTTCGCTTTTGGCTGTAATACTTCCTTGATGCCTTTCGACTATTTTTCGGCAGATGGCTAAACCCATGCCGGTTCCTTCGTATTCAGTGCGTCCGTGTAGTCTTTGGAACACGTTGAATATACGGTCTAAATATTTTTCATTAAAACCAATGCCGTTATCTTCTACGATTATTTGATAGTATTCAGAATTAAGCTGTTGATTCTCATCTTTGTCAATCAATTTCTGACTATATATTTTTATTATCAGTGGCTCATTTTCTAAGTGAAATTTCAGAGCATTACTTATCAAATTTTGTAGTAATTGACGCATTTGTAGCGGATCGGCTTTGATAGTTGGCAATTCGCCCATTTCTATGCGTGCCCCGGTTTGGGCAATGCGTATTTCTAAGTCAGATAACACTTCTTGAACTACCCGTGCCAAATTTACCTCTACAAAAGGTTGTGCCCTAGTGGTTATTCGCGAAAGGGTAAGTAAATCTTCAATTAAAACCTGCATTCTTTCGGCTGCATTCTGCATTCTTTGCAGATAGTCGTATCCCTTGTCTGTTAAGGCATCTTGACAGGTTGCTTTGAGGCGATCGCCAAATGCTGTAATTTTACGTAAAGGTTCTTGTAAGTCGTGGGAAGCAATAAAGGCGAATTGCTGTAATTCTTCGTTGGAACGGGCTAATTCTTCTCGCTGTGTGGTTTCTTTTTCTAGCAGTTTGGCTTGTGAAACTGCTATACCCATTTGGTCTGCTAATTGCTGTAATAGCTCGGTTTCCCACTCGCTCCATTCACGGGGACGTTGGCATTGATGAGCAATTAGTAATCCCCAAAGTTGATTTTGGACAATGACGGGAACTATTAAATTGGATTTGACGTTAAAAGATTTGAGAAATTCTGCATGGCAAGGTTGAATGTCGGCTTGTTCGATATCGGCGATCGCGCTAACTCTACCTCGGCGGTATTTTTCAATGTATTTTTCGTCAAAGCAAGCGTCGTCAATATTTTGCCCTAAAACTACGGGTAAACCGGGAACTACTGCTTCTTTGAGTGCTTTCATCGAACCGTCATCAAATAATCGGATAATTAATACACGGTCGGCATTAAGTAGTTTTTGTACTTCAGTGACGCTGGTTTGAAGAATTTCGTTAATTTGTAGGGAAGTACGAATCTTAAGAGTGATATCGGAAAATAATTGACTACGCAAGTTTTGCCAAGCCAGTTCTTCTTGTACGCGCTTGCGTTCTGTAATATCCATCATCGCGCCAATCATCCGCACTGGTTGTCGATCTGCATCGTCGCGAACAACGTAACCGCGATCCAAAACATCAGCAATTGTTCCATCTGCACGACGGAAACGGTATTCGTTTGCCCAAAATGGTCGATCGCTTTCTACAACTGCCTGAATATCGGCAACAACTCTACGTCTATCTTCCGGATGTACCCGTTCGGACCACCAATCAATATTATTTTCTATAGATTCTGCCGAATAACCAAACAGCGTCTGCATCGAGTCATTCCACCACAAATTATTTGTCAGCAAGTTCCAATCCCAAACAGCATCATTTGTAGCACGAGCGAGCATTTGAAACCGCTGTTCGCTTTGTCGTAGCTGCTCTTCTGCCAGCTTGCGTTCTGTAATATCCGTATGGGAACCAGCCATCCGCACTACATTCCCACCCGAATCCCATAATGCTTGCCCTCGATCTAAAATCCATTTATAAGTGCCGTCTTTACAGCGAATCCGATGCTCGCTAATGTAAAAAGGAGTCTTATTATCAAAGTGATTTTGAATAGTTTGCATCACCCAGTCGATATCTTCTGGATGCACGCGGCTCGCCCATTCATCTAAATGATTGCTAATTTCTTCATCTTCATAGCCCAACATTTGTTTCCAGCGAGTTGAGAAAAAAACTTGATTAGTTAAAACGTTCCAATCCCAAATTCCATCATTAGTACCTCTTACTGCCAATTGCCAGCGCTGTTGGCTTTCTCTAAGCGCATCTTCGATACGTTGACGTTCAATCGCTGTAGCTAAAACATTCGCAATTGCCTGTAAAAAAAAGATGTCATCTCTACTGAAACTACGTTTTTTAGTAGTATGCGCTCCCAAAACCCCAAAAGGACTGTCTTTCCCGTGAATAATTACCGATAATCCGCTTATGACATTATGTTCGAGTAATAATTGTGGCCTATGAAACCGCGTTTCGTTGATTAAATCTTCCACAATTACTGGTTCTTGCGAACTAATCGTATAGCCTGCTTGCGAGTTTTCAGTAGCATTTACCTTTGCCGTTCCCACAAGCCCAGAATGCCAACCCACACCCGAACGTAACAGTAACTCATTACCCGGAGGCAATAATTCTAAAATCTTGCAGTATTCCACCTCAAGACATTGTGCAATGGTGGTAACAGCTTGCTGCATCAAACTATTTAAATCCATTCGAGCAAGCGCTGCTTGAGAAAGTTCTGCAACTAATGCTTGTTGACTGGCATGAACTTCCAAAGCTTGTTGCGCCTTTTTGCGAGCGGTAATATCCATATCAATTCCCGACATCCGCATCGCTTCTCCTCTGGAATTACGAAAAACTAAACCTTGAGAAGCCAACCAGCGAATACTACCGTCGGGTAAAACCACGCGATATTCAATGTTATATTCTCCTCCCTCTCGTAAAGCACTTTGCACGGCTCGATGAACCAAATCTTTGTCTTGAGGATGAATAAAACTAATAAAGCTTTCGTAAGTAGAGTCAAAGCTCAAAGAAGCTTCACCAAATAGTGTTTTGACAATATCCGACCAAATTAATTCATTAGTAGCAATATTCCAATCCCAAATACCCATATGCGCAGCTTCCAATGCAATTCTTAATTGCGCTTCTTGCAGTTGTGCTTGTTCGGTTTGCTGCCGTAATTTTTTCATAGCTCTACTAGCTTCTAGCAAACGGCGCACCCGTTGACGCAACACCAACCATTGAATCGGCTTAGTTATATAATCGGTAGCACCAGCATTAAAAGCTTTTTCTACAGAACTTTGTTCGTAAAGAGCAGTAATCATTAATATCGGTATATCTTCCCCACCAGCAAGCTGACGCAACCGCTCGCAACATTTAAAACCATCCATTTTTGGCATCAAAGCATCCAGCAGAACCATCTCTGGTTGTAACTGAGTATAAGCAACTAATGCTTCCTCTCCATTTCCAGCTTCAGCCACCCAATATCCTGCCGATTTGAGCAATTCGCGCAACTGCATCCGCGTTAATTCATCATCATCTACAACTAGGATTAGATTATTCATAATTGGGAGTAGGGAGTAGGGAGTAGGGAGTAGGGAGTTGGGAGTTAGGAGTTAGGAGTTAGGCAACGGATGGAGTTTGGCAACGGATGGAGTTGGGCAACGGATGGAGTTGGGAGTTGGGAGTAGGAATTATAAAATTTTAATAACGGATACATTTTTAGGTTTAAAGAAAGTTAAAAGATAACGAGACTTGCAACTAACAACTAACCACTAACAACTAACAACTAACAACTAACAACTAATTTCTAATTCAAAACCGAATGTAAAGCCGTTAAAAATTCTTGTGCAGTATATGGTTTGGGTAAAAAAGCTGTATGTTTAGAAGTTTTATCAAAAGGTACTTGTTCGCTGGTTGTTAATCCGCTGACGGCAATCATCCGTAAATAAGGATTCATTTTATGTAATGTGCTAATGGTGGTTGCGCCATCCATATTCGGCATCATCATGTCAATAATTGCCGCACTAATTTTATTTTTATGTTGAGCGTAAAGTGCGATCGCTTCAATTCCATCGTTAGCAGTCATGACTTTATAATTGTGCTGCTCTAAGGTAGTCAAAGTAATATCTCTAACTGACGGCTCGTCATCAACAATTAAAATTAATTCGCCGTTTCCAGCAGGTGTTTTTAAATATTCAGTTTGCCGTTCTACATTGGTATTTGCTGCTGGCAAGTATATTTCAAATTTTGTACCTTTGCCCATAGTACTCGATACGTTGATAAATCCATTATGACCTTTAATAATCCCAATTACGGTTGATAAACCTAGTCCAGTGCCTTTACCAAATTCTTTTGTGGTGAAAAATGGTTCAAAAATCCTGTCTAATAATTCTTGAGGAATACCAATACCCGTATCTGAAACACTAACAACAACATAAGAACCCACTTCCGCATCAAGATGCATTCCGGCGTAATTACGATCGATGACAATATTTTCGGTAGAAATTGTTAATTTGCCGCCATCTAACATCGCATCGCGAGCATTCAAACATAAATTTAATAATACTTGATGTAATTGAGTACTATCACCCCATATTGCCCACAAATCTTCTGGAATTGTTCCTTTGAATCTAATTGATTTCGGAAAAGTTTGTTCGACAATTTGCTTCATTTCCCAAATCAATTCTTGAACCGAAATTACAGTGCGATCGCCTTCGATTCCTCTAGCGAATGACAACACCTGTTTAACCAGATTGGCTCCACGTTTGGCGTTGTTTTCCACAATTTCCAACATGGAATTTTCTTGTTGGTTGCGGCTTTTATTTCTGAGCAAATGTACTGACATTAAAATCGGCGACAGCACATTGTTTAAATCGTGAGCGATACCGGAAGCTAAAGTACCAATACTTTCCATGCGCTGGGCGCGTAAAAATTGCTTTTCTAATTCTTTTTTTTGTGTAATATCTGTATCAACGGTTAAAATAGATTTGGGTTTTCGATATTCGTCTTTTACCAAAGTCCATCGACTTTCAACAATAATTTCTTTACCCAATTTACTAACTTTTTTTAATTCACCTTGCCACGAACCATCCTGTAAAACTTTATGATAAATATCCTCCTTTTCCCAGGATAAAACTTCTGGTTGCAAAAGTTCGTGAGCATTTTGATTAATAGCTTCCTCTTCCGTCCAACCGAAAATTGTTTCGGCGCTTTTATTCCATAGTAAAATTTTGTGAGATAAATCTCGCATGATAATAGCATCCGAAGCAATATCTAATAATGCTGCTTGTTCGCGTAATTGATGTTCGGTATGCTTGCGGCTGGTAATATTCTCAAACATATATAGCCGCGCAAAATCTTGGTTATCTTGATTCTGTATTTCTCTCGAAAAACGGCGAATAGTACGACCATCTGGTAAGAAAATTTCATCTTCGCAAATACATTTTTCAAATTTATCGGGTTGGCAAGATTTTATAAATGCCCGAACTTGAGAAGTGAACTTACCGCATTCTTCTACAATATCTTGGTGTCGCAATATTCCTTCTGCGACTTGTTCTTTTAAATGTTCAATACCCCAAATATCATAAAAACGTTGATTTGCATACAAAATATTCCCAGTGCGGTTTTCTACCACATAAAAAGCTAGCGGTGACACGCTTGTCATCGAACGTAACAGTGTTTGTTTCCACCGTAGTTTTTCTTCCGCTTCTTTACGAGTCGTTATATCATCAACCAAATAAGCAAATCTTGTAGGTATTTCCGAGCTATTTACAATCCGAGAAACCTTAGCTTTGAGCCATCTGCTACCATCTTGAGTATCAAAAGGATACTCAAGAGTTATAGAAGATTGAGTACTTTCTGTTTGATGATAATAATCAATCCACTGACTTATCAGATGCGACGGAATTCCCATATCGCTTACAAAGCGGTTTTTCATGGCTTCAGTTGTCAAACCCAAGAAATTCGCCGCAGCAGCATTACCAGAAATGTGTAAAATATCATTTTCTCGAACCTCAACAATCCCCATCATCATCGGCGCACTATCAAAAAAGCTTTTGATAATACTTTCGCTTTCATCCAAAGCTAAAGAAGCTTGTTCGTATTCTGTTTTAATATCCGCTAATTTATTTAAACCAACTCTTATTTCTAATTGCTTAATCACTAAACGACTAATCGCTTCAAGTGACTCTATCTGCTCTTGTGTAATCTCTCGCGGTACCGTATCGATGGCGCATAAAGTTCCTACTACCTCACCTTGAGGTGCAATCAATGGGATACCCACATAAAATCTTACCTTTGGTTCCGAAACAACCACATGATTGGTAGCAAATTTTTCATCAGCTAGAGTATCAGAAATAATTAAAGTCTTACCAAGACTCACGCACAGCGAACCAAAACCTACATCCCTAGACATTTCTGAAACACTTAATCCCAGCTTAGCTTTGAACCATTGACGTTTAGCATCAACAAAATTAATCAAAGCAATCGATGTTCCCGCAACTTGCTTCGCTAATAAAACTAGATCGTTGAAAGCCTGTTCCGGTGCAGTATCAAGAATGGAATACTGATATAAAGCTTTTAGCCTTAACTCCTCGTCTTGAGAAATTGTTATATTCATTAAATCTTTACTACTATTAGTGAATTTCCTTTGCGTTAAGAAAAGCAAACTGTTATGTAGACTTCATTAATAGGAAAAAATTAGCATCTGTCTGGTTTTGTGACGCTATCTGCTTTCCAATTTAGAAAGCAAAAACCGTTGCATTACTACATCATCACTTGATTACAGCCGCTTCTCGTTAGTTGTACCAATACCAATCAATAATTTTATTCTTCAATCAGAATAAATTTCCATCAAAGAAACTTTATTTGTAGTAGGTACACAACTAAAACATCTTTATATAGGTTATCTACAATTACCCGGAGACAATTTCCTTACATAAACTATAGTAATATGCCTTAAGTTCAATAAAAAATAATCGCTTTGTATATGTATAATTACGTAATTTAACACAGTCCTACGTGTAATTTGGTATATTTAGCCATAGGATAAAAATCAGTTATCAATTATCAGTTATCAGTTATCAGGTAAATAACTTTTGTTTACTAAAGGTTTGACAAAGATATATGAACTACTCCTAACTCCCAACTCCCAACTTCATCCGTTGCCTAACTCCTATCTTCATCCGTTGCCTAACTCCTAACTCCTATCTTCATATCATGTCACAAATAGAAGAAAATACACTTACTTAAGTATAAAAAAACGAAATGAACTCGCTCACTTCAAATAATTTTAATTCTGCACTCAAACCCTTATCGGAAGATAATTTCGCGATTACTTTTGCACCCCTTTCGCTCAGTGAAGTTTATAACTTAGCCGACCATCCAGCCAACGGTGCAATTGTGTTAATGAGTGGAACAGTTCGCAATCAAACCGATGGAATACCAGTAATTTCTTTGGAGTACCAAGCTTACGAACCAATGGCACTAAGAGTGTTTTATCAAATTGCGTCTGATATTCGCCAAAAGTGGACTGATACAAACCGTATAGTAATTCATCACCGCACCGGACACTTAAAAATCGGTGACATCAGTGTTTTAGTCGCAGTCGGTTGTCCCCATCGTTCCGAAGCCTTTGAAGCTTGTCGTTACGCCATTGATACTCTCAAGCACAATGCTCCTATTTGGAAAAAAGAACATAATCGCGATGGTTCCAGTAATTGGGTAAGCATTGGTGCTTGTGAATTAGAGGAATGAGCAGGGGATAGGGAGATGGGGAGACAAGGAGAGAAAAACTCCAAACTCCAAACTCCAAACTCCTAACTACTAACTCCTAACTCCTAACTCCTAACTCCCTACTCCCTCCTCCCTACTCCCTCCTCCCTACTCCCAACTCCCAACTCCCAATTCCTAACTCCCAATTCCTAACTCCCAATTCCTAACTGTTCACTGTTCACTGTTCACTGTTTACTGATAACTGTTAAAAGAATTATTATTTCATCGTATTTCTTAACACAAATTCGATAATTCTATTGAGCTTTGTAACTATGTATTACTTCTCAAGAGTTATTCCTTTAGACTTATTTTTTAAAGAAAAGTTTTTGAATAAACGTGCCATGCATCAAATAAATTTTATTTGCCATGAATTTTTTGTAATGCTTTCGTTTTTTGCTTGCATTGCGGGTTTAGTATTGTTGTGGGATAAAGATCGGCTTGAAACCGAAATGCAGCAAACCGAAAAAATTCTGTTTAGAATGAGCTTTTCGTACTGGTTAGTTTATTGCGTTGCTTTTGGCATTGAGAAGGTCGTTTTACCGTCGGCGGAAGTTGTGCTGATGAGTTTAAGAATGACTACAGCTTTATCATACTTTCTCACATTCTCTTGTGTTCTCTGCTTGCCATTGCATAAATTTGCCATGCGACGAATTCATGATTAGATAGTGGATAGTGGATAGTAGATAGTGGATAGTGGATAGTGGATAGTGGATAGTGGATAGTGGATAGTGGATAGTGGATAGT
>CAYMZW010000312.1:0-8386 GCA_964395005.1 uncultured Rivularia sp. | reverse complement strand
AAATGCATCATCTGTTATTAATTGGTGCTTATCGAGATAATGAAGTTGATGCTGCTCATCCGTTAATTATTTTATTAGAAAAATTGCAGGCTGATGCATCTATAAATCAAATTCATTTAACTCCTCTAAATTTAGATAATATTACTTATTTAATCGCCGATACTTTAAAAAGAGATATCGAAGATGTGAAACCTCTAGCAAAGTTAGTTAGCGATAAAACTGGTGGGAATCCTTTCTTCGTTAATCAATTTCTCCATAATTTGTATTCCGAAAATTTGATTTACTTCCACACATCGCAAGGAGCAGAAAAACCAAGATGGGAATGGGATATATCTCAAATAGAAGCGATGGATATCACCGATAATGTTGTAGATTTGATGATATCTAAATTAATTAAACTACCAAAATCTACCCAGCAAATATTGCGTTTAGCAGCCTGTATCGGTAATCGCTTCAAATTAAATACTCTGGCAATAGTCAGCGAACTTTCGGTAATTGAAACTTTTCAACATTTAAAAAATGCTATCAAAGAAGGTTTTGTATTACCAACTTCTGGATTAGAGTTTGTTGATAGTAAAAAGTTTGATTCGCAACTTGTAATTAATAATTTTAAATTTTTACACGATAAAGTTCAACAAGCTGCTTATTCTTTAATTGCGGAATATGAAAAATCAGCAATTCATTTACAAATTGGCTGGTTGCTGCATTCTAGTTTTTCCCAAAAAGAAAGAGTAGCAAATATTTTTGAATTGGTAGATCATTTTAATTTAGCTAGAAAATTAATTATTGATGATAACGAAAAGTTAGAATTAGTCAAATTGAATTTAACTGCGGCGAAAAAAGCGAAAGATGCTATTGCATATAGTGCAGCTAAAGATTATTTAACTATTAGTAAGGAAGAATTATCTGCTAACAGTTGGTTAAGATATTACGAATTAACTTTAGATATTTATAAACAGCTTGCTGAAATTGAATATTTAAACGGTAATTTTGAAAAATCCCAAGCTTTGATTAATGTAATCATTGAAAAAGCAAAGACACCTATAGAAAAGGCAGATATTCACAATCTTTTGGCTATTCAGTATACAGTACAGGGTAAATTAACTGAAGCAATAGAAGCCAGTAAAAAGGGTTTACAATATCTTGGAGTTGATTTATCTCCAAATAATTTAGATGAAGCTTTTAAACTAGAAGCTACCAAAGCAAATCAACTTCTTCAAGGCAAAGAAATAGCTTCATTAATAAATCAGCCAGATATGATTGTAGCCGAACAAATTGTAGCTATTAGTTTATATACAAATATATATCCAGCTTGTTATCTCGCAGATCAAAAGCTTTATGCTTTAATTGTAATTAAAGCACTAAATCTAAGTATAGAATACGGTAACTTAGCAGAATCAATACCAGCTTATAGCAATTATGGAGTTTTATTGGGTTCAATTTGGGGAGAATTTCAAAAAGGTAACGAATTCGGTAAACTAGCTTTAAATCTTAGCGAAAAATATTCTAATCTTTATCAAAAATGTAAAGCTTGTTTCCTTTATACAACTTTCCAAATGGCTTGGGTAAAGCACATTAAATTTACTAACGATATTGCTAATGCAGGATTTCAAGCAGGTATAGAATCTGGCGATTTACAATTCTCTGGTGATACATTAGCTTGCCAGCTATTTAATCGTTTACATCAAAGTGTAAGTATTCAAAAATCTCTGAATGAAGCTAATAATAATTTAATATTTGTCAATAAAAACACAAATCAATTTGCACTGAATATGATTTCGGGTGCGAAACTATGTTTACTTAACCTAAGTGGAGAAACCAAAGAACTAAATGATTTTGATAGTGTAGAATTAACCGAAGCAGAATATCTTCAAAACTGCTGGGAACAAAAAAGCTATATGCCTTTGTTTTATTACTATACTTTCAAGTCTTTCATACTTTATCTTCATAATCAACCAGTTGAAGCCTTGGAAGCAGTTATTGAAGCAGAACAATTATTAGAATATGTTGTTGGTATAATTGCAATTGCCGATCAAAATTTATTCCAATCTCTAATCTTAACAACATTATATCCCGCTGCAAATTTTGCGGAACAAAAACAATATTGGCATAAATTAGAACGCAACCAAAATCAAATGAGAATTTGGGCAAATAATTGCGAAGCTAATTTTTTACATAAGTATTTAATTATAGAAGCAGAAATTGCGCGAATTTCTGGTAACAAATTAGAAGCTATGGAGTTATACGACTTAGCAATTGATTCTGCAAAGACACATGGATTTATTCAAAATGAAGCTTTAGCGAATGAATTAGCGGCAAAGTTCTGGTTGGGAATGAATCAGGAAGATTTTGCTCAAATTTATCTTCGCAAAGCTTACAATGGCTATAAAACTTGGGGTGCCAAATATAAAGTAGAGGATTTAGAAAATCAATATTCTTTATGGTTAAATCCCAGTTTAACAAAATCTACAAATAGTCTAAATAAAAATTATCAAACAACTACAAGTTCAATTACTACAACTACCGATTCCGCAGATTCATTAGATATCGATACTGTTTTCAAAGTCTCTCAAACAATTTCTAGCGAAATCTTATTAGCGGAGTTGATTGATAAATTAATGAAAACAGTAATTGAAAATGCCGGAGCGCAAACAGGATGCTTGATTTTTGTTTATAACGGAGATTTAGTTATTGAAGCAGTAATTAATGCTGAAGAAAAATTATCAGCACAAAATTCTCTTCCCATTACAGCTTTCGATAATTTACCAATTTCAGTAATTAATTACGTTGTTAGAACCCATACTGACGTTTTACTCGATGAAGCTAATAAAAGAAATGAATTTGCTGATGATAACTATTTTATAAAACAAAAACCAAAATCTGTTTTATGCATTCCGATTTTGCACCAAGGTAAATTAATCGGCATTCTTTATTTAGAAAATAATCTTACTGCCGCAGCTTTTCCACCGCAACGCTTACAATTACTCAAACTCATTTGTTCCCAAGCAGCTATTTCTATCAAAAACGCTACTCTTTACAACACTTTAGAACAAAAAGTAAGAGAGCGTACTCAACAACTTACCAAAGCTCTAGAAAATTTACAAGCTGCTCAAAAACAACTTGTAGAATCTGAAAAAATGGCTGCATTAGGTAGTCTTGTAGCCGGAGTTGCTCACGAAATTAATACTCCAGTTGGCACAAGTATCACCGCTGCTTCTACTTTGAAACACGAAACGACTACCTTTAATAATGATGTGGCACAAGGAAAATTAAAACGCTCATCTTTAAACAACTATCTCGAAACTGCTAACGTCAGCACCGACTTAATTTTAAATAATCTTAATCGAGCTTCCGATTTGATTCAAAGTTTCAAGCAAGTCGCCGTTGATTCTTCTCATTTAGAAAAACGCGAATTTGCTATCAAACCCTATATCGAAGAAATTTTAAATAGTTTAGCACCCAAATTCAAAAATACCGCTCTCACTTTTACCGTAGAAGGTGACAATGACATCAAACTAAATACTTATCCCGGTGCTGTAGCGCAAATTGTCACGAATTTGGCGATGAATTCCTTAAATCACGCTTATCCATCGGCAGAAAAAGGGCAGCTACGTTTCCAAATTACCCAGCAACAAGATAAAGTCACAATTGAATACAGTGATGATGGTTGCGGCATCCCCCCAGAGAATTTAACCAAAATCTTTGAACCTTTCTTTACTACCGCCAGAAACCAAGGTGGTACCGGATTAGGGTTGCATATAGTCTATAACCTAGTTACTCAAAAACTTCAAGGCACCATTAATGTTAAAAGTGATGTAAATTTGGGAACAATATTTATAATCGCATTGCCACTGGGTTGATTAACAGGGAATAGGGAATAGGGAACAGGCAACAGGGAAATACTACGAGCAACCTGGTTTTTTTATGCTTTTCAAGAATGAATCATAAATAAATCAGCAATTAATAGTTTGTATTAAATCAGTACTTCTTGTGTTGCCCGTTGCCTGTTTCCTGTTCCCTACCTGCACAAACAATTTTATTAAATAACTTAAATTTAGATATGATAGTCAATACCAATTTAAATTCTTCCGAAACAGATGATGACATTTTAGTATTTGAGTCAGAAGAAACCGATGATATTGCGATAAATACATCTTTGGAAGAAGCTTGGAAAATTATTATTGTGGATGATGAACCCACAGTACATCAAGTAACTAAATTAGCGTTAAAAAACTTTGTTTTTGATGGTAAACCTATAACTTTCTTTTCTGCTTATTCCAGTCAAGATGCGAAAGAATTAATTGCCGCTCATGCCGATACTGCTTTAATTTTACTTGACGTGGTGATGGATACGTCAGATGCAGGTTTACAGCTAGTTAAATATATTCGTGAAGAATTAAATAATAAACTAGTCCGAATTATTTTACGTACCGGGCAACCAGGAGAAGCACCGGAAGAATCGGTAATTATTGATTATGATATTAACGATTATAAACATAAAGTTGAACTTACCAGACAAAAGTTAATTACTACAACTATTGCTGCTTTACGTTCCTATCGCGATTTTACCATTATTGAAGAACAATCTATCAAATTAACTCAACTTTTAGAAACTTTGCAGACTACCCAACTTCAATTAGTGCAAAGTGAAAAAATGTCAGCGCTAGGTAATTTAGTTGCAGGAATTGCACACGAAATTAATAATCCGATTGGGTTTGTTGCTGGCAACTTGAAAATGGCGCAACAATATGTAGAAGATTTATTTGGATTAATTGAACTATATCAAAAAAATTATCCAAATCCAGAGCCAGAAATTGACGAACAAATCGAAGAAATAGATTTAGAATATTTACGAGATGATTTACCCAAGCTATTTAACTCTTTAAAAATAGGTTCGGATCGAATTCGTAATATTAGTACGAGCTTACGTACTTTTTCCAGAGGAGATACCGATAATAAAACACTATTTAATATTCACGAAGGTATTGATAGTACTATTTTGATTTTGAGACATCGTTTAAGAGCTTCGGAGTCACACCCCGCAATTAATATAATAAAAAACTATGCCGATTTACCTTTAATTAATTGCTATTCCGGACAACTTAACCAAGTTTTTATGAATTTACTAGCTAACGCTATCGATGCTTTAGAAGAATCAAATCAAGGAAAAAGTTTTGAAGAAATTGAAGATAATTTGAATCAAATTGAAATTACCACAAGTTTAACAGCAGACAAAAAATCTGTAGTAATTAAAATCGCTGACAACGGTTTAGGAATTTCCGAAGAACTTCAACAGAGAATTTTTGATAATTTATTTACAACTAAAGCAGTAGGAAAAGGTACGGGTTTGGGTTTATCAATTGCCCGTCAAATCATTGTAGAAAAACACGAAGGTAGTTTAAATTTTAATTCGGAAATAGGCAAAGGGACTGAATTTATTATTGAAATTCCAGTTAACAGTTAACAGTGAACAGTGAACAGTGAACAGTTAGCAGTTAGCAGTTAGCAGTGAACAGTGAACAGTGAACAGTGAACAGTGAACAGTGAACAGTTAGCAGTTAGCAGTTAGCAGTTAATGATTAATAATCAATAATTTAAAAAGGAAGTTTATTTATGATTAGTAAAAGTTTAGTTTATGATAAAGCTTATAAATTCGCGATTCGGATAGTTAATGCTTATAAGTATTTGTCTATTAAAAAGAAAGAATTTGTTTTGTCCAAGCAACTTTTAAGAAGTGGAACTAGTATTGGAGCAAATATTGCAGAAGCAAACGGTGCAATTTCAACAGCGGATTTTTCTGCAAAAATGTCAATTGCGTACAAAGAATGCTTAGAAACAAAATTCTGGCTCAACCTACTTAAAGATACAAATTATATTTCTCTAAAAGAATTTAATAGTATATATCCAGATGCAGATGAACTATCCAAAATATTGTTCTCAATCCTCAAATCATCCCGGTTAAAAAAATAATAATTATTGCTAACTGCTCACTGCCCACTGTTCACTGTTCACTGTTCACTGCTAACTGCTCACTGCTCACTGCTCACTGCTCACTGTTCACTGCTAACTGCTAACTGCTCACTGCTCACTGTTCACTGTTAACTGTTCACTGTTCACTGCTCACTGTTCACTGTTCACTGTTAACTGATTAAAGTTCCATTACTTTACGATAGTGTGCTTCAATTTCTTTAACAGTTTTTGATTTACGCTTGGTTTGCCATTCACTCTGTTTAAATAATTCTTGCCGTAAGTTGTCAACGTTGATATTTTTAACTTTACCTTCACCTACAATTCTCTTCCCATTCACCCAAACGCTATCAACTACATTTGTAGGTCTTCCTAATACTAATAAACCTACTGGATCGGTTCGCGGTAACAAAGATAAACTTGTTAAATCATACATTACTAAATCTGCTTTTTTACCTACCGTCAAAGAACCGATTTCTTCTCCTAAATTCAAACCTTTTGCACCACCCAAAGATGCCATTTCTATTGATTCTCTAGGTGTAATCCAGTGTTGATAATCTAAATCGGTAGTGTTATGCAATATCGAACCGATTTTTATTGCTTCTAATAAATCTTGAGAATCGTTACTTGATGCACCATCGCAACCAAAAGATACATTTACCCCTGCTTGACGATATTTTAAAATCGGTGCAATTCCACTTCCCAAACGTAAATTACTCAAGGGATTATGAACTACTGTAGATTTCGTTTCTGCAAGAATATTGATATCGCTGTCTGTTAAATGAACGCAGTGCGCTAAAGATGTACGATGATTTAAATAACCAATTCTTTGTAAATGCTCGACAGCCGTACAGCCATATTTTTCTTTAGCTAACTTTTCCTGGGCTTTGGTTTCTAATAAATGCGAATGACGGCAAAGATTGTATTTATCGCTTAACTTACTACATCCTTTAAATAAAGCATCGCTGCAAAGTTGAATTCCCGTCGGTGCTAATGCAAAATAAATTCCATCTTCAGGCTTATGATATTTATTAATTGCCTCTTCCATTATTTCCAACGTAGCTTGAGTCGAACGAAAATAATCTTCATGAGTTACTTCCGATTCCCCCGAAGGCATCCCAGCAGTAAGAGATTCATCTTGAATTAAAGGTGCAATAACTGCCCGAATACCAACTTTTCGATAAGCTTCAACCGCCACGGAAATAGTTTCAAGCTCCTTGCCAGGAATCAAAACTAAATGATCGACAACACATGTACCCCCCGATAGCAAAGTTTCTACAGCAGTACCCAAAGCGCTCAGATAAACTTGCTCCGTATCCAGAGGCGCAAAATCATAAAGCTCAGCCAACCATAACTCTAAAGGATAAATCGACATTATCCCCCGCTGCCACATTTCCGAAGAATGAGTATGAGCGTTAACAAATCCCGGCAACAGCAACTTATTTGTACCATCAACCGCTTCCCCGATAACATCCAAACCAGAAGAAACTTGAGCTATATTCCCATCTTCGATTTGCACATCCACCGCAGCGTAATCATCTTCTGTCGGAATTAAAACGTTTTGAATTGTAAAGTTCATTTTGTGTTAATTGTTAGTTGTTGGGCATTGGGCATGGGGCATTGGGCATAGGGCATTGGGCATTAGACATTAGGTATGGGAAAATATTTTATAAACTCCTAACTCCTAACTCTTAACTCCTAACTTTTACCCATTACCCATTCCCAAATTATTATGAAACCATTAAAACCTCTGGGAGTTGCCCCGAATGCTTGGATGGTAAATGATACTATCGCAGACATTACTCGCTCTCAATTAGATCCACAACCCGTTATTGTAGCTACAGAAACAAAAAATGTGCGCTTTGATTTGGCGAAAACCGCTATTATCGTCATTGATATGCAGAACGATTTTTGTCATCCCGATGGTTGGCTGGCGCATATTGGAGTCGATGTAACCCCCGCACGACAACCGATCGAGCCATTGCAAAGTTTGCTGCCAGAGTTGCGATCGCGCAATGTACCCGTGATATGGCTCAACTGGGGGAATCGTGCCGATTTACTTAATATCAGCGCCGGTTTGCGTCACGTTTATAATCCTACAGGTGAAGGTGTAGGTTTAGGGGATGCTTTACCCAATAACAATGCAAAAGTTCTCACCAAAGATAGTTGGGCTGCGGCGGTAGTAGATGAATTAGAACAATTGCCTCAAGATATTTACGTAGACAAATTTAGAATGAGCGGCTTTTGGGATACTCCCTTAGACAGCATTTTAAAGAACTTAGGTAAAACCACACTATTATTTGCAGGTGTTAATGCTGACCAATGCGTTCTCTGTACTTTACAAGATGCAAATTTTTTAGGATATGACTGTATTTTTATCAAAGACTGTAGCGCTACCACTTCACCAGAATATTGCTGG
>CAYMZW010000311.1:0-8401 GCA_964395005.1 uncultured Rivularia sp. | reverse complement strand
TCCTAACTCCTAACTCCTAACTCCTAACTCCTAACTCCTAACTCCTAACTGCTCAAATTCAACATCTTCGTAAATTTCTGCCATTGTAATTTCGACGTTAACCGATTGCAGTTTCAAGATACTATCTTGAGTTAAAACTTCCAGCAACCAGTTATCTCTATAAACTTTATGATAAATCTCCACCTTCATTTCCGATTGATGAACTAAAATATACTCCTGTAAACTGGGTATTTGGCGATAATTAAATAATTTTTCATTTCGATCTATACGCTCTGTGATAGGTGAAATAACTTCTGCAATCAAACAAGGGCGAGTTTTAAAATATATTTCTCTATCTTGAGAATCTTTGACAACCGATACTTCTGGATAATAAAAAGCATTCATCGATTCAATTCGTACTTTCATTTCAGATGAAAAAACATGGCAACCAGTACCGTACAATTGGGTACGTAACCTTGCAAATAGATTTTCAGCAATAATTTTTAGATTATGAGATTCTCCTAATAAAGGATAAAGTTGACCTGCAATATATTCGTAGCGAACTAGACTTTCTAAATCATATTGCAAATATTCATCAATAGTTGAATCTAAATATTTTGGTTGAGTATACATAGTTATTAAAAACGATGTTTTATATATTATTATACTAAAAAACAAAAATAATTTTATGTCTATTCTATTCCAAAATATAAACAATCTTTTCCTTTTTTTATCTTATTGTGAGTAGGGAGCGAGACGCTCCCACTAAAAATGGTTTGATAACTACTTCTAACTCCTAACTCCTAACTCCTAACTCCTAACTATTAATTAGTAACCGTTGACTGTTTTTTGAAACTGCTTAGTGTTGCGTACTTTGGCGAAATCTGGATCGGTTTTTGCTAGTTTTTCGTATTTACCGGGAACTATTTTCATTGCTTTTTGCAGAGAGGCGATCGCACTATCGGTATTTTTTTGCAAAGCATAGGCGCAGGCTTTGTTGTAATATGCTTGATGTTTGTAGGGATTAATCGCAATCGCTTTATCGTAGGATACTAAAGCTTGCTCGTATCGCTGCAATTGAGTTAAGGCAATACCTCTATTAATCCAAGCTTCGTATTTGTCGGGTTTAATCGCAATAGCTTTGTCGTAGGATTTTTCAGCTTCATGGTAGAGACGCATCGCTGATAGAGCATTTCCCCGGTTGTACCATGCTTCATCCCTGTTTGGCTTCATGGCGATCGCTCTATCGTAGGAGCCTAAAGCTTGCCCGTATCGCTGCAAACCTAAATGTTAAAAATAGTACCGTTATCTGTTGATGAGACAGAAAGATAATTCCTAAATGCTCAAAATTTCTGTATACATAATGCCCCACTTAGTACTGCTGATGCCAAAATATAATCATGTCAATTGAATCCAACTCCCACTCATCGCAGTCTCGGAGCCAGCAACCCGCATCCGAAGACAAATGGCAACCCGATGAATTTGAGAATGTAATAGGTACAACAGAGTTACCCAACGGGCTTACCGCTCAACAAGTAAACTCAGCCATAGCTTCGGTGCAGTCGCAACAAAATACAAGTGCCTTACAGCAAGCTCGTTCCACCTTTGCTGACGACAGTACCACGGAGCTGCAAGTAACCTCGAAAGCATTATTAATAACTTTATTCACAACTTTAGTTACGGTAGTTGGAATAGCTTTAAATCAACCGATAGTTGGCATTACAGGAACCGTACTTACTTTAATATTATCAGTAATAATACTATTGCCCTGGTTGCGAACTGTAGTATTTGAAATGTTAACACCCAAACAGCGAGCGTTAATTATCGCTTTTTTGGGTATAACCGTCGCAGTTGCAGGCTTAGTCAAATTTGTGCCTGGCCCCATCGACTGGGATGTATCGGGAACTTTAGCCGATTGGTTTGGTGCATTAGGACAAATTTTGATCGCGATTATCGCCGTTTACGTTGCTTGGCGACAGTATGTCATCTCCAAAGATTTAACAATTCAGCAAAACTTACTTACAATTCAGCAAAATAATATTACTCAACAGCAGACAATCGACACATATTTTCAAGGCATTTCTGATTTAGTATTAGATGAAGAAGGATTATTAGAAGATTGGCCTCAAGAAAGATTGTTGGCAGAAGGGCGTACCGCTTCAATTTTGAGCAGCGTTGATTCAGTTGGAAAAGCCAAAATTCTTCGCTTTTTATCTCGTTCCAAATTATTAACACCACTACAGCGCGACGCACATCTAGGTAGAGCAATACTTGACGGAAGTGGGGGCTACGCCGTTGATTTAGTTGCAGGAGTGCGCGTAATTGACTTAGGAGTAATGCTAGCTGGTGCCAACCTTGTCAACACAGATTTACGGTGGACGGATTTAAGCGAAGCTAATTTAGTAAGAGTTAACTTGAGTAACTGTGACTTAGTAAAAGCCAACCTTTGTCGCGCCATATTATATGAAGCAAATTTATCCGCAGCCGACTTAAACGCCACCAAACTATTTTACGGTTCCATAGAAACAGCATCACCCCGCAGTCGTTTGCATCCACCCAATTATCGAACCGGGGAGCGCACCGGAGCAGTAGTAGAAAAAGCTAACTTTTCTAATATTAAAAGAATGTCTCAAGCCAACCGACATTATTGTTGTAATTGGTGCGGCGAAGAAAGTAGAAAAACAATTCCCGGTGGTTGTGAAGGGATTGAAAATAAGTTAGGTAGGTAATTTTATTGGGGATTGGGCATGGGGCATTGGGAATTGGTAATTGGTAATTGGTGATTTGTAGGTTGGGTTGAACGGAGTGAAACCCAACATTATCTCGAAAGCTAAACCAAATCATAATAAATGACATAAATGAGAATAACTTTTGAAAAATTGCTTCAACGATATGCTGCCGGAGAAAGGGATTTTGCTGGAGTTGATATTTCTCTCGAAGAATTTAGAGAAGATGGTATGTTTGATATCAACTTAAGTGGAGCTTATTTCAGGTATGCTAACTTGAAAGATATTATTACCTGTAGCCAAGGAATCAATTTGAGTGGAGCTGACTTAAGGGGTATCAACTTAGAATATGCCCATTTTGAAAAAGCCAACTTGAGCGGATCTGATTTGAGTTATACCAATTTGTGGCGAGCTTGTTTTGACGATATTAATCTGAGTAAAGCTGATTTGAGTGGAGCCATTTTGGATGAAGCTATTTTTTGGGGAGCTAACTTAAAGGAAGCTGACTTGAGTGGTACTATTTTGAGCCAAACTCATTTCGGTGCAGCTGATTTGACTGGAGCTAACTTTAGTTTTGCCAGGTTTTATCAAACCAATTTCTCCAAAGCTAATTTGACTAGAGTTAACTTTAGGGAAACTGAATTAGAGGTAATCGATAATATCGAAAGTCTTGTTCTTTGTGAAAGAGTTATTTTCAAAGATACTGTTTTTAAAGATACGATTATGCCTGATGGAAGTGTTAGGAACAGTAATTGGTAATTGGTAATTGGTAATTGGTAATTTGTAGGTTGGGTTGAGGAACGTTAGCGTTCACGCGGAGCGTGCGGCTCAGCGTGTCCGGAGGACATAACCCAACATTAAGATGTAGAAGAAACCAAATATTTTCAAATATACGCTTTATTCAAAAATATATTTTACATAATCTCAGGACTTACGCAGCCACAACGATAAATTAAGTATTTTAACTGTGTAGATCCCCCCAACCCCCCTTTTTAAGGGGGGCTTTGCGTAAGTCCTAAATCTGATATCAAACCAAAACAAAATATTGAAATATTGATGTTGGGTTGCGGCGCATTCGCAATATTTCATAAACCATAAATAATTCGTGCGCCTTTAACCCAACCTACCGCTTAGTCTGATTAATCAGACTTTGTGTTTGAGCCTGGAGAGCAGTGCTTTGCGCGGGTTCCCCGCGTTGTAGCAACTGCGGAGAATTTATTCCAAGGCGGTTTATGAGGCTTATTAATAGTGGTGTATTCCGGTAAATTAAAATTTTTGATATCAAACCAAAATATTGATGTTGGGTTGCGGCGCATTCTCAATATTTCATAAACCATAAATAATTCGAGCGCCTTTAACCCAACCTACCATCTATTCCCCAATGCCCAATGCCCAATCCCCAATGCCCAATCCCCAATTCCCAAATTTTAAGAAAAATGAAACCTACACATCTATGCGAAAATACTAATTCCCCATTAAAATCTACCAAAGTCGGGTTATAAACTAAACAACCCGAAACCAAAAACCATTACCTTACTTTCTGCGCTGTGAAATTGAAATTAACCCGTTTGATTCCATTTCTTGATGATACTGTATCCAGTTGGGCATTAGAAGCTCGCTTGTTACGCTGGTTAACCTTGATTTGGCTGTTTGTAGGTTTAGCTGTGTTGTTTTCGGCTTCTTATCCAGTTGCTGACGTTAAGCATGGTGATGGGCTTTTCTTTTTCAAACGTCAATTGATAACTGTATTCTTGGGTTTGATACTCTTCAATATCATTGTCAAGTTACCGTTTCATAAAATAATTGGCGTATCCCATTGGCTGTTAATGCTGTTTTTGGGGTTGATTATTCTTACTTTAGTTCCGGGTTTGGGTACTAGAGGGGTTTATGGTACGAGTCGTTGGCTGGCTATTGGAGGATTCCCAATTCAACCTTCGGAATTTATCAAACCTTTTTTAGTATTGCAAAGTGCGCGAGTTTTTGGAAATTGGGACAGACTTAGTTGGGGAATTCGCTTTGCTTGGTTGGGGGTTTTTGGTTTGGTGCTGTTGGGAATTCTGGCGCAGCCTAATTTAAGTACCACTGCACTTTGCGGAATGACTGTTTGGTTAATCGCGCTTGCTGCTGGTTTGCCTTACAAATATTTGGGAGGTAGCGCTGGTGCAGGAGTTTTGTTGGCGTTGATCAGCGTTACCATTAATAAATACCAACGCTTGCGGATTACTTCTTTTATTAATCCTTGGGAAGATGCGCGAAATTCAGGTTATCAGTTAGTTCAAAGTCTATTAGCAATAGGAAGTGGTAATACTTGGGGTTCTGGATTTGGACTTTCTCAACAAAAGCTTTTTTGGCTACCAATTCAAGATAGCGACTTTATTTTTGCAGTATTTGCTGAGGAATTTGGCTTTGTTGGCAGCGCCACACTGTTGATAATGTTAGCTGTATTCGCAACTTTAGGATTAATTGTAGCTTTCAAAGCAAAAAGCGTTATATACAGGTTATCGGCAATTGGGATTACTACTTTACTTACGGGACAATCATTTATAAATATAGGCGTTGCCAGTGGAGTTTTGCCAACTACTGGTTTACCTTTACCCTTTTTTAGTTATGGCGGTAGTTCGATAATTGCTACATTGATTGCAACCGGATTATTAATTCGAGTTGCACGGGAAAGTAATGAAGCCGAAGTGCTTCCGTTACGACGACAGCCGATAAAACCTAAACGCGATCGACGGTTTTTACGTAGAAATAAATTTTAATTGATACTATTTATTTCTTCGCAAGCAAACATATATTAATTTTGCTTGAATTATTCCCGTGTATGTAAGTAAGGTGAACTGTAAGTAGACTCATATAAAAATCAGTTTACCAACCGTTTTTGTATAGCCCGCATTAGCGGGTTTTATTATTATAAATTTAGCAAAAACCTTATAAAGACGCGATACTATGGCTGTCTCTACAGAAAATATTCTCTCTTCATAACTGATAACTGGTAACTGATATGTCTTGGTTTCTCTTCGCAATTTCCACAGCTTTTCTAGAATCAGTCAGAGATATTTTTAATAAAAAGACAGTTGATAAAGTTGATGAATATGTAATTACTTTTGCTTTCAATCTATTAACTGCATTATTTGCTTCCCCGCTATTCTTATTTAACGATATTCCCAGTTTAGGAAATAACTTTTGGTACGCTGTAATTGCGATCGGAATTTTGAACACCGTAGCATTTGTACTTTTTTTTAAAGCCATCAAAGCTTCCGATTTATCAATAGTTGCTCCCATAACTACATTAAGTCCGCTATTACTTTTAATTACTTCTCCTTTTCTTGTCGGAGAATTTCCTAACGTTGTTGGTATTTTAGGAATATTTATAATTGTAATTGGTGCTTATGTATTGAAATTTCAAGATAAATCTAGAGGTTATTTAGCTCCTTTTAAATCCTTATTTAAAGAAACCGGATCGAGATTAATGTTTGGGGTAGTATTAGTATGGAGTATTACCGCCAACGTTGACAAAATCGGCGTGCAGAATTCATCTCCAATTATGTGGGCGATCGCCGGACATTTAAGTGTAGCTGTATTCACGCTACCAATATTATTTTTTAAATCAAAGCCTAATCTTCAAAATATTAAATCTAATAGTAGAAACCTAATTATAATTGGTTTTTTAAATACTTTAGCAATACTATGTCAAATGACTGCATTACAAATGGCTCTTGTATCTTTTGTAATTGCAGTCAAACGTACCAGTGCTTTATTTAATGTTTTATGGGGTTGGTTAATTTTTCAAGAGCAAGATATTAGAGAAAGAATTGCCGGTTCGATAATTATGATTGTGGGAGTTGTAGTTATAACTTTATCGAAAATGGTTTGAGGAGGGAACAGGGAACAGGGAATGGGGATTTCAATCACAATAAACCCGGCGGTTGAAACCGCTGCTATACAAGCAAAATCTGCCTCCGCAGATTAAAGATAATTGGTTTGAGGAGGGAACAGGGAACAGGGAATGGGGAACGGAGAATGGCGGTTGAAACCGCTGCTACAACAGCAAAATCTGCCTCCGCAGATTAAAGATAATTGATAATTGATAATTGTTCACTGTTCACTGTTCACTGTTAACTGCTCACTGTTTATGGTAGCCAAAAATCGGGAACAACAGATTTAACAATTCCCCGCACTGTACTATTAATTGTTCTGCCAATTTGAATATGTGGTTCGTCTGCTTCTACTGGTAAAATATTTGCATTTATACCTTTTCCTAAATAATTAACTACTAAATTCGCAGCTTCTAAACCAGTAACAAAAGCCTTTTCTTGTGACCAAGATCCGTGACGGCTGGTAATCCAATCACCGCTCATAAATACGTTATTAAATGTTGTTTTCGCTGGCAACATATGTCTATAGCTACCGGGTGAAAAGTGCGTTACTGCTTGGGGTAAACGAATTACGCTACTGTCAATTACTTTTGCATTGGCAAATTCCGGTACGCAGCTTGCTAAATACTTTTGCACTATAGGAATTATTTCTTCATCGCTTAAAGGAATAAATTGATTTGCATGGTAAAAATCAACTTCTACAACCGTTCCCGGCTCATTTTTATATTCATCGTGTAATGCATTTAAATCGAAAAATGTCCATCCGGTAGTTTCATCAAAGCCGAAGCAAGCATTAGAAGGAAGAGGAATATTAATTTTGCGATCGAACCATAAACGAGTTGCTAATACGTCAACTGCGTTTAAATTTTTTAAGTTACGGAATTCTTCACGACTTTGCAAGCTTTCGCTGTTGGCAACAATCTTTTTGATTCCGGTAATGCCAACACTAAAAACTACTGCATCGGCTTCAAAAACTTCATCACCACAAACTACACTTTTTACTTGATTCCCATCAGTAACTAAATCGGTAACTCGCTTATTTGCAAGTATTTTCCCGCCAGCTTGTTCAATTTTCTCCACCCAAGGACGAAAAATTTGTTCTCCTACGGTACCCCGACACCAAACCACATCAAAATCCGGTTGATGCGCCAAAATAAAATAATAGAGCATTCCCAAAGTTGCAGCAGCCGAACATTGTTCCCCCGGTGCAAATAAACCTACTAACAACATTGGCTCAAAAGACTCGTGATAAAGTCGTGCCGAAACACCGAACTGTTTGAACAATTCCCGCGCCGTGACATAATCGTAACGTCGCCAAGCAGCATCGGAATTATCAAAATCGATTAAAGCGTAGAGCAAAGGTAAAGCGCTGAGTCTATCAACTAACGGCATCCTTTTAAACTTAGTATAGATAAAAGTTCCTAAAGGAGTGGGGAGCTTAGGTAAATCTTGAAAAATCGGAGACTCAACCTCCAAACCTGCGGGAGAATACTGAGATGAACGAGTCCAAGTTGTAAAAGGATTAATATTTAGCTCATTTATCAACGCAAAAATATTTCTATAAGGATACCAAAACCCGTGAATACCCGCTTCAACAGATTTACCTTTTTCAGTTTTCCAACCCGCAACCAAACCTCCTGGATAAGAGCCAGCTTCCAAAAGCGTTACATCATAACCTTGTTTCGCTAAATGGTGAGTTGCACCCAAACCAGCCCAACCCGCACCTACTACTACTACTTTTTTCATTTCAGTGAACAGTTAACAGTTAACAGTGAACAGTTAACAGTAATCATATTATTTTTAGGTTGCGCGTGGAAAAGA
>CAYMZW010000310.1:0-8414 GCA_964395005.1 uncultured Rivularia sp. | reverse complement strand
GAGGAAAACCTCTTTGTAAAGCTGCGATCGCGCCATCTTCGTCATAATCTCTTTCAGGCCCTTTTAGAAAGCGTAGCAGTAAGACACGATTGTAATTATTTGAATTTTTTATACCTAACCCAATTGAACGTAAAACTACTCCTAAAGCCGCTTGCGACTTTCCCTTACCCGCGCCATCATAAACATGAATTTGACCTTTAAGCCTTACTGGGCGCAATTGTGCCGTGCGAATACCTATGCCGTTCCTTGTCATTTCAACTCAAACCGCTGTAATATGGCAGTCTTTTATCTTACCCAAATGCAGGTAACATCAGGAAGGGGGATGAGGAGGTTGGGGGATAGGGAGACAAGGAGACAAGGAGACAAGGGGACTAGAGGACTAGGATAAAGAAGAATAAATAATTATTATCCATTACCAATTACCTATTAGTTATTACCAATACCCAATGCCCAATCCCCCATGCCCCATTCCCAAATACTTGCATTTAAGAATTATTTCCTTTTATGCTGATTCGGGTATAAATTTGGTAAAAGACATAAATTCCGTTTAATATTATTTACTGTTAACTGTTAAAGGTTTTACATTACAAGAGTAGTACGCAAAATACATTGAGTGGGGTAATGAGCAGATGTTTGATGACTTTGACTTTAACGCGCCTTTTCAAGTTTTTCCTTTTGGTGTAATCTTATTCGACTTTCTATTTTTATTAGTAGCGATTCCGGTAGAGTCATTCATTCTGAATAAAAGATTGAAGTTTGATAAAAAGACAAGTTCTTTTTACGCTATTGCTATGAATATCTTTTCTAACGTTATCGGTTGGGTAATTTTCTTTATTTTGGAGCCAACCAATTTCTTTGTTAGTTACAAATCGCAATTGATTAGTTTTTTGCTATACAATCGCCTAAATAGTCAAGTTTATGGTGGTATTGTCATGGCAGCTTTTACTACGTTCTTTGGAACTTTAATGGTAAAGTTTGTACTATTAAGGATAATGATTATAGCCTTAAGCGACCCTAAAGAAAAAAAGGTAGAGCCAGAACCAGAAGATACTATTTTACAGCAGCGAAAATCCCGCCGAGGTAATAGAAGAGGATGGCAAAGTACAAGTTTATTTACTACTACACTAATTGCTAATTCGCTTAGCTATAGCGCAATTACTTTAGTTGTGTTATTTCGCATATTTGCTAGAACAAGCAATGTTTGATGGTCGCTTTTATAAGCAGTCTAATGAATCGAGAAGTCTATAGCCGTAAAAGTGGGAACCGGAAGAAAAACTAAATGATTTATTGTTAGCCATGAAGCAACGACAATGCTTACATAGTCAGTCTTAGAAAGATTTTGTAGGAGCTTCAGTGCTTACTACTCAATAATAATCAAATATTGCGTTTTTCTACGCTTGTTAAACGGTTAAAACTAGTAATCTTCGTTTTTAGCTATTGAATAATAAAATTAATCGGAGGCAAAATGGGCGTATTTAAGGAGACAGCAGATTTACTTGGCTTAGCGTTTCTATTTGATTTTCTAAAAGATGCTATCGAAAGAATTAAAAAATTATTCATACCGCCACGAGCTTTTTCTTGGCAAACAATGATTTATCTGAGTCTATTTTCTTGGTTGATGTCAGCTTTAGCGAACGGTAGTATTGAATCTATAATTGCATTTTTCGGTTGGGTATTTTTAATAGCTGGAACTTCTTGGTACACCACGGACAAACCGTTATATATTCCCGGTACTATTATGCCTGTTGGAGCAGTAATAACTGGAGGTATAGTCAGCGTTTTTGCTTTTCAACGAGGCGATGAATTTATATCTAGAACGATTATTTTTTGGCCAACAATATCAGCTTTAATCACTGCTGTTCCCGAATTTTTTGAAGGAAGCGGTACCGATGTAAAAACTCAGTTACCAGATGTAAATGACCGCGAAAGTGTAATAATTTTAATTGGCTGCTGTATGTTGTTAAGTTGCTGGTTAAATCTCTACGAAGTTACAGATACATGGTTAAATGAATATCCCAGTGCCAGATATTCGTTTGAACAAAATGAAACTGCTCGACGTAACGATTTGTTAACAGTAATAGAACCCGAAGATCAAATTCCTCCCAATGGGGTATTAATTATTAACAAGCTTCAGTCAGGGGTAGAAACAGCATTAGATGGAAAATCTTGGTCTGAAGTTGAACGCTGGTTAAAAAATGCAAATCGAAGAGTTAGTCAGCTTGGTGGAACAATTATAAAAATTAATCTCAGAGAATTTGAAGAAAAAGAATTTTGGAAAACCGAAGCTAATGTACAGAATATCGTTCCAGAAGATATTAATTCAGGATACAGACTAGATTTATATAGTATTTGGGAAGGCCCAAGTGCCACAAAAAATGGATATCATCTGAGAAGATCCTGTCAAATTGAACCCATTGCAGAGCGTGATGAATCAATTAGCTCCAAAGGCGAAATGATAACTGTTGCAGAATTGGAGTGTTTGCCAAAAATTTCCTATATTGCAGGGCAACCTAAGCGAAATTAGACTGATAGATTGACAATCAATAATTGATAAATCATAACTAAAAAGTACCTAGATCAATTTGTGATTCAATATGAATGTCAACAGAATAATCGCGATCGCGAATAATTCTTTTCGAGAAGTAGTGCGCGATCGCATTTTGTACATTATCGGTTTTTATGCAGTTATATTAGCCGCTGCTGCTATGTTGCTACCTCAATTAGCAGCAGCTACGGAAGACAAAATGTTTTTAGACTTAGGTTTAGCGGTAATGAGCGTCCTAAGTTTAATTATTGCAGTATTTGTAGGTACGGGATTAGTCAGCAAAGAAATAGAAAAACGCACCATTTTGATGTTAATAGCTAAACCTATAAGCCGTTCGGAGTTTATTATCGGTAAATATTTAGGCTTATCTACTGTTTTAGCATTACTCGTGGTGGCGATGAGTACTATTTATCTTATATTTTTACAAGTAATTAATATTAGTTATTCAGCCACAAGTATTGTCATCAATGGAATATTTCTGATTTTGCAGCTATCTTTAATTAGTGCTATAGCCATTGCTTTTGGTGTATTTACAGGTTCGATATTAGCAACCGCGTTAACATTCGCAGTCTATTTAATGGGAAACATAACCCAAGATTTACTCAAGCTTGCCCGTATTAGCGAAAATCCGGGTTTAGAGAAAATAACCCAAGGTTTATATTTACTTTTACCGGATTTATCTCGGTTAGATTTAAAAAACGAAGCTGTATATGGTTTATCAGCATTACCAAACTCTACAACACTGTTTATAAATGCTGGCTACAGTTTACTTTATTGTGCAATGCTTTTAGCTATAGCTGCTTTAATATTTTCGCAAAAGGAGTTTTAATAATGGTTGTTAGTTGATAGTTGATAGTTGATCATCCACACCCTCCGGGTGAAAGTTGATGGTTGATCCACTAACCACTAACCACTAACCACTAACCACTAACAATTGATAGTTTGTATTGCTATTGATTCTTAAATATCAACTAAAACAGAAAATTTGAACTAATTTAATTTTACCATCGGGCATAATTGCTCTATCTAGATTAGTATTTTGAAAATTTGTTCCCTGTAAATTTGCTTCTTTTAAAATTGCTTGCGTTAAATTAGCCCAAGCTAAATCAGCATCAGTTAAATCTGCTTGATTCAAATTTGCTTCTAATAAATTTGCGCCACATAATTTTGCTTGTTGAAGATTCGCTTGGAACAAATTCGCTTCTATCAAAGATGCTTCTATAAACTGGGCTTTTTTTAAATTAGTTTTCTGCAAATCCGTATCGCACAATGAAGCTGACTGTAAATTGCTACAAAAAAGATTCGCTCCTGAAAATTTCGTGCCACACGCAGAAGCTCTTGTTAAATCGGCATTGCTTAAATTAACTTCTATCAAAGATGCTTCATGCATATGTACTTCTCGCAAATTAGCTTGAGTCAAATTTGCCTTATCTAATTTTGCATTTGTAAGAATCGCTCCGGTAAAGTTGGCATTAGTTAAATCTGCTCCGGAAAAATTGATTCCACTTAAATCGAGTTCTCTTAAATCGATTCCACTTAAACTGTATCCGCTAAAGTCTCTTTGTCCAAAACGATCGGTAATTTGACTTAATACGAATTTTTGCTTATCAACGCGATCGATCATAATATTTGCCTTTCTCTATGTAAACTTTTTAAAATCGCCATCCCGACAATTACTGTATTTCGAGGTTACACCCTAAAAGGCAATGATTCTATTAATCTAATTTTAAATTTTTGCCAAAAAATGATTAAAGTAACCCTGAATACTGTAAAACAGCTAGTTTACAGCAAAAATAATTGTCAAAGCATCCTGATAAAATCATCAAAATTCCATAAAAAAAGACATATAAATATAAGAAGTTACAGAATTATGACTTTTTGCTATGTGAATTTTAACCGATAAAATTTTTGATTGTGCTGTTAACTGAAGGTTGAAATAAAATAATTAAAAAAATAATCATGCTATTGAATAAAATTATCGAAACCATAATCAAAATTTAATATTTTATTAAACAAAGTGTTAAAAATAACTTGTGAATAAAATTTTAACTAAACAAGATGTTTATTGAATCAAAGTATTTTAGGACTTACGCAACAAGAACGTGAATTATAGTTTTCCAGCCATTCTAGATCCCCCCCTCCGGGTTCGCTACTTCCCTCAACGGAGGGAACCTCCGCACAGGAGTAGACTCACCAACCCCCCTTAAAAAAGGGGGGCTTTGCGTAAATCCTAATTATTTTCATCCCAAGTCCGTAATTGTAAATAAACCAGCACCATTGTTATCGCTAATAATACGGTTGCTGCTGCTGCTGCATAACCAAAATCAAATTGACCAAAAGCTTCTTGATAAATATAATAAACCAGCAAATTTGTAGAATTTAAAGGGCCACCACCACTAATTACGTAAACTTGCTCAAAACTGCGTAAAGTGAAAATCACGGTGGTAATCGTTGTAAATATTAAAGTCGGACGTAATCCCGGTAAAGTAACGAACCAAAACTGCTCCCAACCGTTAGCACCATCAAGTTCTGCTGCTTCATAACGACTAACTGGAATCGCTTGCAAACCAGCTAAAAACACCACCATATTGAAACCAAGCTGCTTCCAAATACTGAGTAAAATTATTACCGGCATTGCCCATAGAGTACTGCTAAGCCAAGAGATAGAATCGATTCCAATACTGTTTAAAAGTGAATTAACCGGGCCATCATTTTGAAATAACCAGCGAAATCCCAAACCAGCAGCGACTAAAGAAACAATTGAAGGTAAAAAATAAGAAGTTCGTAAAAATCCCCGCAAAATTATATTGCTGTTTAATAAGACTGCTAATAATAAAGGAAACACAATACTCGGTATAACCGTAGCCACAGTGAAATAAGCAGTATTCCACATAACTTGTGAAAAATCGGGATTAAGTATTAAGCGTAGATAATTTTTTAACCCTACCCAAGTCATACCTTCTTTAGTAAAACTACCATTCGTAAAACTGAGGTAGAACAAATAGCCGATGGGGCCAATTACAAAAACTCCTAGTAGAATCAGCGCCGGAGTTAGGAAAAACCAAGCTGCAAAGGTTTCATTGTCAAGTAATTGTTTGAAAGATTGGGAAGTTTTGGTATTTTGCTGCATTAGATGCGGTGATGTTGAGCTTATGTTTAGCGTAAAGCTATTTTACCGAAATCACCTGACATGATTTCGGATAAAAAATCTCTATAAATGATTCATACTTAGATACGTGTATAGATAATGACAATTTTAAAATAAAAAGTTAGGATGAACTTATTACATTTTTCGTATAAAAAAATACTAAATTAAATGCTATTTATAGAAATCTTCAGAACCTTCCCAAGTGCCCCAAACATTTTTAGTAAAACTACTTCCCTTCCTACAAAGCTTTCAACTATTGGTTTATTTTTGCTTTTAGCGAGTATTTCGGGATGTGATTCTTCAATCAATGCTCAATCACCACAGCAAAAATGGACGGGAGAATGGAAATTTAAACATCCTTACTCAGATTCTTCTAGTCAAAAAGTAAGATTTATTTTAACTCCAGAAGGTAAAGCATATTTTATAATCCCGGATTCATCTACAAACGAAAAAGTTGCTTATGAAATACCCCTGGAAAAAGTTTCCAATCGAGCAAGTTTGCCAGCAAATATAAAAGTTGTGACTGTCGAAGAACAAGTCAAGGAAGCAGAAAAAAGACGAGAAGAAACGCGAATAAGCGAAAGTGAAGCAATTATTAGTTCGATGAATCGCCTTCAACAAGTTAACTTTTTAGAAAAAAGTAAATTTACAAATAGTTTTGAAGAATTAAAATTAGGTATTAAGTCAGAAAATGAAGATTATACTTTCAAAATTGTGAATCAATCAAATCTGACAAAAAGCGTAATGAATATTGCTCAAGCTAAACGCGAAGGATTAAAAAGTTATGTTGGATTAGTATATGTAGTAGAACCAAATAGTGATGAAACTATTACTATTGCAAAAATTTGCGAAACTGATAAACCTTTTTCTAAACCACCTGTGATGCCGAAATTGTCTGAGAATGCAACAAAATCTGAAGATATAAAATGTCCGTCTGGTTTTAAAGTTGTGAGATAGATAAAACAAATTATTTCCAATATTGGGGTGTTCTAGTTATGAAAATAAATTGGAAATTTGCTTTTCAGTTAACATGGATTGGATTATTTTTGGTTTTGGCAATTAAAATTTTACTTCCTAATTTTTTGAACAAACCACTAATAGCACGACAAAATGAAGGTAAAACCGTTACTGGTTCGATGAATCGCGCTCAACAAGCTTACTATTTAGAAAATAATAAATTTTCGACAAGTATTGAAGCACTTGGTTTAGGTATTAAGCAAGAAACAAATCAATACATTTATAAAATGATTCTGCAACCAAATTCCCAAAGTGTAATGAATATAGCTCAATCCAAACATGAAAAATTTAAAAGTTATGTTGGATTAGTATATTCAACAAAAGTTGATAATGATACTGGTGAAACGATTACTTATACAAAGCTTTGTGAAACTAGTGAAGCTTTATCTAAATTACCTCAGATGCCGGAAATTCCGAAAAATTCTTCAGAAATAATTAAATGTCCGTCTGGGTTTAAATCTATCAGATAGAATTAAATGAACTTAATTATGAATTAAAGAAATTGTATTGTTCACAGTTTTTTAATAATTTATGAAATTCATGTTATAGGTAATTTATCGTTATTTAATTAAATAATGGTGCGTTACGGCATTATGATAATGGTAGTGTTTTAATATAATTATTTAGTGCCGTAACACACCCTACAATTATATGAGTTTTATCAAATACCAAAAACATATTTTTAAACTTTAAACTTGACCATTATTCTTACTATTCATTAATATGTTATTTTATCATAAAAAGCTAATTACGAAGTCGGTTTCTAAATCAAAAAATATCTGTTTATTACTACTTTTGATAAATCTTTGTGGATGTCAATTATTACAGGATTTCCCTTCACACGTAGTTAATGTACGAGAATTTAAGAAAATTGAAGCACAAGAAGACGTAGTAAAATCTAATCTTTTCTCTATTAACTATGCACAATTAGGTTACTTCAATCAAAAAAATAGATTTGCAACAACATTTGATGAACTAAAGCTAATTACGGATTCAGAAAAAAATAAATATTTAAATACAGAATTGCCTGATTACTTTTTCAAAATAATTCCACAACCTAATAATACTAAAAGTGTAATGCACATTGCTCAACCGAAAAAAAGTTCATTTGAGGATAATCCCAATCTTAAAAATTTTATAGCAGTAATATATTTGATTGGTAATGCCGATGATGGAAGAGTTATGAATCTGATTTGCAAAACAACTCAAAGTTTATCTGAACCTCCGAAAATGCCTAAACTACCTAAAAAATTTGAGGATCTTAAATGTCCGTCAGGCTTTGAATTTAGTGGTGGTGATTCTATTCCTTGGTAGCAATAAGGTCAGAACTTACGCAAAGCCCCCCTTTTTAAGGGGAGCCACTCTTGTGCGGAGGTTCCCTCCGTTGAGAGAAGTGGCGTGGGTTGGGGGGATCTAAACGTGTGAAATACCGCCATACACCGTTGCGATTGCGTAAATCCTGAAGGTAATTAATCGTTTGTTTTCTCAGATGATGGTGCGTTACGGCATTATGATAATAGTCGTTTATTAAGATAATTATTTCGTGCCGTAGCACACCCTACGACTGAATCCAAAATTTTCATCTTGCATAGTTTTTGAATAGTGTTGAAATTTTTATTATCAATAATTAATCGTTTGTTTTCTCAGATAATGGTGCGTTACGGCATTATGATAATAGTCGTTTATTAAGATAATTATTTCGTG
>CAYMZW010000309.1:0-8425 GCA_964395005.1 uncultured Rivularia sp. | reverse complement strand
TTACCCAGTTAACCCACTTCTTAACAGCAGCAGCTTTAGACGCTGAAGGATACTTTTTGTAAATCATCATCCAGGTCAAACCAACGATGGGATAACCCTGAGAAGAATCTCCAACAAATACGCGGTAGTTAGCGGGGAACTGAACGCTGGACAAACCTTGGTTTGCAGCTCTCAAAGAAGGAGCAACAAACTGTCCGCGTCTGTTTTGAACCATTGCAGACTTAATTTTGTTCAAACGAGCGTAGGAGTAGTTAACGTAACCGATACCACCAGAAGTACGCTTAACCAAAGCAGCTACACCAGAGTTACCTTTACCCTTTCTAGCTCCTCTGACAGGCCAACTTGGCTTCTTGGAAGTACCAACTCTTCCCTTGAAGTAGCCGGAGATGGTGCTGAGGTGGTTGGTGAAAATGAAGGTTGTACCGGAACCATCTGCACGAACAACAGGGGTGATTCTGCGGTTAGGCAAATTAACACCGGGGTTGTCCTTTACGATTCTTGCGTCGTTCCACTTGGTGATTTTACCAGCGAAAATCAAAGGTAGAGTTGTGCGGGACAACTTAAGATTGTTTACTCCAGGCAAGTTGTAAACAACGGATACAGCACCACCTGCCGTAGGTACTAGGATTGTGCCACGGCTAACTTTAGCGATTTCAGAATCTTTCATCGCTGCGTCACTACCGCCGAAATCAACGGTACCTTTTACAAAGTTGCGGATACCACAGCTAGAGCCACAAGATGTGTAGTTTACTTGCAAGTTGCTGTGTGTCTTGCGAACTTCACGAGCATATCTCTGATACAAAGGAGCAGGGAAACTAGCACCTGCACCAACTAAAGTTTCAGCTTGAGCAACTGCTGCTAAAACAGGACTCAATACAACTGCAACAGCAGCAACAGAAGAAGTAACAATGCGATTTAATGCAGTAGCTTTAAAATTCATAGTGTCTCGATTTGTGGGGATGTTCTACGCGAGGCTCCTACCACAAATACCCTACCCTCTTACCAGTTAAGAATTGGTAAAGAACGCAGCCATAAAACTTTAAAATATGTTTAAAGTTTGGTTTTTAGGTAATAGTAATTATTACTTTATTAGAATATATTTAAATTATTTGATTAATTATAAATGTGATTTAAAAATCTATTCTTAAATTAGCGATTGTAAAGCAAAAAAACAATAAAATTGTCGATAAATGCTACTATTGATATACACGAAGCTATTAATACGCCATGAAAAAGTATAAAGTATGTGATTCTGAGCTTGATTTTTCATACTTTGTACTGCAAAATAATAATTTTGTTTCGCTCTGTGCATCTGTCTATTATTGAATATTTGTTGGCTAAAGTGCAATCCAGATTCCCAGAGCCAAATACATGATTAAGTCATACCTTCTGAATAATTTGTTCGTTCCATTACGACAAATTTCTCCACCAATGTTGCTAGCTTCAGCAGCATTACATAGTTTGTTATTTGTAGTACCAATAGCTTCTAATTCGACTAAAGCAGAGCTATCGAAAGGCTCTAATTCGCCAGATAAAGGCACAACAAAAGTGTCAAAAGAAGTTTGTGATGAATATTTTGCCCAAAAAGCAGCCCAAAATTCTTTCAGTGAAGAAATTCTAGGTGGAGTAGGAGAAGATTCTTTAGGTGAAGATGCTTCTGTTGCGGGGGAAGATTCTATAGGTGAAGAAATTGCTCCGGAGGCAGTAGAAGATTCTTTAAATGAAGATGCTTCCCTTGCGGGGGAAGATTCTATAGGTGAAGAAATTGCTCCGGAGGCAGTAGAAGATTCTTTAAATGAAGATGCTTCCCTTGCGGGGGAAGATTCTATAGGTGAAGAGATTGCAGAAGAAGCAGTAGAAGATTCTCTTGGTGAAGAGATTGCAGAAGAAGATTCTTTAAGTGAAGAAATTCCAGAAGAGAATACAACTCCCAATTTAGAGGAATTGTGTAAAGATGAATCCTTGCCAAAAGGGAAAGGAGTAAAAGTACCGAAAGAAACACCTTTGCTAGGTAATTTAGAAAACGGAAGCAACGGTGAAGAAATTGGGGATGAAGAAGATGCAATTCCCGATTTAGCTAATGGTGATTCAGATGACTCTCTAGATGAGTCGGGTGATGCTGCCGATGAAATACCAACACCTACTGATGATTTTTCCGCAGGTGAAGATGATATCTCATCAGAGGAATCCCCAACTACAAGCGAAAATTTATCTTTAGGTGAATCTGAATCCGAGCCAGAGATTGCTTTTACGCCTTCCGAATCAGATGACGAATCTACCGACGATACCGTATCCGAAACAGTAGACGAATCTACCGATGATACCGTATCCGAAACAGTAGATGAATCAATTGACGATACCGTACCCGAAATAGTAGATGAATCTACCGAAGATACCAACGTATCCGAAACAGTTGATCAACCTACCGATGATACCGTATCCGAAACAATTGATTCTCCTGAAGTAGCAGAAACAGAATTAAATCCAGAAGAAACTCCTTCCGAAACAAACAATCAATCAAAACCTCGTCGAGTAGATCCATTTGCGAACTTTCCTAATTACGCAAACGTTAAACCTTATGTTTGTGGGGTACAAATCGCAAGAATAGATAGACGTACTCGACGTACATCCGATCCGTTAGATTCAGTTCAAGCTTATTTCGACAAAAAGTTAGCAGGTACAGATTTCCAAGTAGAAAAACTCACCGATAAACCTGATACTAAAGTTTATCAAGTTTCCAGAGGAAATTTAACTCAATTTTTGCAGCTTTTTGCAGTTGAAGAAAAGGGTACGATGATTCTTTTATCTTCCCAGCGAGTTGACTGCTATCGATTAAGTAATGAAAGTCTTCCGGAAAAGCCTGACTCAAAAACTGAGCAACAAAGTTTTGATGTAACATTCCAAAATCTTTACGCTCAACTTGGTTGGAAGGAAGAAAAGGAGTTTGCAACAACTTCTGAAGTCGAAACAATCTTCGGCAAAGATATAAACAACACTCCCGAACAATTGGCTTTGCTTGTTAAAAGTAAATTAGAGTCAGAAGGTTTTGCAGCATCTCAAATCAATAAAGAAACTTCCGAGCTTTTGTATGAAGTGAAAAAAGGTGATTTTACCAAATATATTTCTTTTGTACCAGCAAAAGAAGGTAAAGGAGCAGTCATTCTTGCCTTAAAAACTCTCCCTAATTCCTAACTTTTAATATCACCCTCCGGGTGACGCAAGCTACGTAATCTCTAATATCACCCTCCGGGTGACGCAAGCTACGTAATTCGTAATTTTAATTATGGGTTACGTTTTTTTAATATAATCAGGACTTACGCAGCGATAACGGAAAATATAGTGTTCTAGATGCTGAGATCCCCCCAACCCCCTTTTTTAAGGGGGGCTTTGCGTAAGTCCTAATAATATTAATGGTAAAACGCAAAAATTATGTAGAGACGTTGCAGTGCAACATTTCCAAATATTTAGATTTATATAGAGAGTTTCGTAAAACAATATAGCCGGTTATCATAATAAAAAATAACAGATTAATATAAATCAATTTACAACATTATATTTTGTTATTTTAAATTTACTCGATGCGATATCATCCATAAGGAGATGTAGCAGTGCTACGTCTCTACATCATTTTAAATCAATCAAATTAATTTAAAAAATCGCAACCTGCAATCAAAGAAATCCTTAATTACAAATTACGATTTTTACACATAAAACAAACTACTAATTAACCGAAGCATCTTGAACTGAATCACTCCAAAGATGCAAATAAATCAACTCTAATTGATTACCCACTGTAGAAAAATAATCCACGCGACGCACACGTAACATCACAAAAAGCCGGAAACAAATATAAGCAAAAACAGCTACTGCTATTCCTGTTGCACTGCTTATCAATGCTTGCAAGATCGAATCTGCTACCCCGCTGCTATCAGCATTCTCTGCACCACCATTTCTCAGAGTTATAAAAGTGGTAATTAAACTACCAGCAGTACCCAAAATACCCAGTAGAGGCGCGATTACAATTACGCTTTCCAACAGCTTGTTATTTCCCCCAATATCAACTAATTCTCTATCTGCTGCTGCTTGAGTTGCTAAATAGAAATTCTCTGGAGTTGGGTTATTTAGTTGTAAAGGTGCAGCAAGAAAACGCCCCATTGCTAAATCGTTAGCACTCCTTGCGATTTTTTCTGCTTTCTCTAAATCGTACTGTGCTACGGTTAGCACATCTTGCACAACAATTCTTTCCTGCATTACCAACTTCAACCAAAACCAAACGCGCTGCATTGCGTAAGCCAAGGTGATAACAGACAAAATTAGCAGAGGAAACATCATAAAACCCCCTGCTAAGAAGATATCAAATAGTCTGGTCATTTTTACTCAGGTAAGCGCTTACTGTAACAAATGATTCGCCGTTATTAAGTAGAATACCCGATTTATACTGCTGTTTAGGTTAAGACAAGTTTTGTGGAAATATAAGCTGTAGTTAAAGCAAACAAATTGAAGATTGGGAATTGGGGATGGGGCATAGGGCATTGGAGGGAGATGGGGAGATAGGGAGACAAGGAGACAAGGGGATAAATAACTTACTTACTACTTCTTACTTCCAATTACCAATTACCTATTACCCATTACCTATTACCCATGCCCAATCCCCAATCCCCCATGCCCTACTTGCCTTTGATGATATGAATCGCCGCACCGGCAGCAGCACCATTTATAGTGTTACTAACAGTATTATCGCGGTTGGTAATTTCACCTGCGACGGTACCACCTGCCGCACCTGCTCCCACATCTTGAAGAATATTACGACTTCTCTTTCTTCTACCGCTATTAGCAGCGTTAACAGCAGCACCAGCAGCAGCACCGTTTACAGCGTTGGTTAAAACGGAATCGTTATTGGTAATAATTCCGGTAATAGCACCAGCAGCAGCACCTATTGCCGCATCTTCTAATAAATCGTCAGCAGCCGCCGGTTGTGCTGGCATTAAAGTAGCGCTAAATATACCTGTGGCTAATAAGCTGGGTAAAAATGTACGTTTTATTAATTTATTCATGTTTACACCTTTTGTTGATAACTTGTTGGGAAATTGTCTTTTGTTATCTTGCATTAATTCGCGATAAGTGATTTTATCGCTAATGTAAATTGAAATACGAAAATCATTTTCTGAACTAATGCAAGATACAAGATTATTGAAATTAATCGAGATTAAACCTATATTTCTATTTTAGAAGAAAAAATTTTTATATTGCAGGAGTAGTAATTAAATAATCAATTTTTATTACTTTGGTCATAGTTTGAGTGTAAAACTGTGTATCAAATTATTTTTTAATCGGATTTTCAAAAGTTAGCACACCATCCTCGATCGGGCTATGACGAATCATTTTTTTGTCCAAATCATAGTTTTGTGGGCTTATCCAAGGTTGGCGATCGCCTTGTTTTGGTAACAAATGCATTACGCGCTGTATGTAGCCAGAGGAAAAACCTTCAATTAAGGGACGCTTGGGCATATTCCGATCTTCGTCGCGCAAACGCGGCGTACATTGAGAAGCTCCTGTTTTATCCATATGATTGATGATGCGGCAGACGTATTCAGCAATCATATCGGCGCGGAGAGTCCATGTTGCATTGACATAACCGAAAAACGAAATCATATTCGGTACGTCTGAATACATCATGCCCTTGTATGTATAAGTGTTTGAAAACTTTAATGGCTGAGCGTCAATAGTAAATTCAATATTACCTAGTACAACTATATTAAGCCCTGTCGCCGTCACAATAATATCGGCTTCTAATTCTTTACCTGATTCTAAAAGAATGCCTTTCTCTGTAAAACTATTGATGCTATCAGTAACAACGGATGCTTTTCCTGACTTGATTGCTTGGAACAAGTCGCCGTTGGGCACGACGCAGAGGCGCTGATCCCAAGGATTATAGCGCGGTGTAAAATGGGTTTCAATATCATAATCGGGGCCAAGCTCGGCTCGTACCATATCTAGTAGCTTTTGCTTGACTTCTTCAGGCTTAGTACGTGTAGCATGATAAACTTTTTGCTGGAATATAATGCTTTTCCAACGCTTGAAAAGATAAGTTAATCTTGCAGGCAGAAGTTTGGTTAATAAATTGCTATTAGCATCTTCGTTAGAGCGAGAGATAAAGTAGCTAGGAGAACGTTGCAACATTACCACGTGTTCTGCCTTCTTAGCCATTTCTGGAATTAGAGTTGCTGCGGTTGCTCCAGAACCAATTACAACCACTTTTTTTCCTTGATAATCGAGATTTTCAGACCATTTTTGCGGATGAATTATCTCACCATGAAAGCGATCGCGATTTTTGAATTGTGGTGTATAGCCTTCCTCGTAGCTGTAGTAGCCAGAACACATCACAAGGAAATTGCATTTAAAGTAAACGGTTTGGTTAGTATCCGCATAATCAGCTTCAATTATCCAAGTAGCATCACTGCTGTTAAAACTAGCTTTCTTAACTGAGTAACCATAGCGTATATGTTTGTCGATACCGTTTTCTGTAGCAGCTTCCCGTAAATAATTAAGGATTGAAGATCCCTCAGCGATGGCTTTACCTTGTTGCCAAGGCTTAAATTTATAAGCAAAGGTGTACATATCGCTATCAGAGCGGATACCCGGATACCGAAACAGATCCCAAGTACCACCCATAGACTTGCGTGCTTCCAAAATCGCGTAGGTTTTCTGGGGACATTTTTTCTGTAGATGATAAGCCGCATCCACACCAGAAAGCCCCGCTCCGACAATCACAACATCAAAATATTCTTCAGACATGGTTTGATTCTCTCACTATTTTGGATGGCGAACGCATTTACATCCTAGCGAAATGTTTTTGCAATTTATCGTGTTAAGCAGCTTTATTAATAGTTGGTTTGGGAAGAGGTTCATTAGTTTCTTGATAAGCTATTACTAAAGACTCTAAAGCTTCGGTTCCGTTATCAACCGCTTCTTCGTAAGTTTCGCCATGAGTCCGCCATTTTTGTCCTGGGAAGTCGGGAAAACCAACCAAAAAACAATTATCTTCTTCTGACCATTCAATTATCATTTTATACTTAAGTTTCATCATTATTAATATTATCTTATATTTAATTCTCTCTTCATTTCTTTCCTCAGCGCCCTCAGCGCCTCTGCGGTTTTAATAATTCAGATACTATGGGAATAAATATCACATCCGCGCAAAATGTTCTTGCAACTTATCATGAATAAATGTAAAACGTCCGCCAACTTGATCGATCAATTTACGTTCGTCTGCGTATTTTAAAAAGCGGGCATAGTTCCAGGGAATTGAACGGTTTTTCCAGAGGATGAGGCGGAGGGAGATGTGTTGAATTACCGGGATTCCGGCGAAACAGAAGCCAGACAATAAGGCGAATCCAAACCCAAGCAATATTGAATCAAATGTATTTATCTTTAAGTATAGAAGGTGTGAAAGGTAAATTGAAATTAATATCGTTAGTGGTAAGATTATCAACGTAAAAATAAAAGTATGTTTTGCAGATTCTTGAATTCCTTGATTCGGATTAATTTTGTTAATCAACTCACTTCCATTCAGGGCTAGAGTTATTCCAGAAAATATACCAAAAATTAATCCTAAAATTAATCCAGAAAATATACCAAAAAAATATCCGGTAATTAACCCAAATGCTAGTCCGTTAATGAATCCAAAAACGGAAAAATAATTATAATAAAAAATAAATTTTAATGTTTCAGTAGGCTGTATTTTTATTTCATTCAACCCATAAAATAACCCTACGGATAACGCCAAAATTAGTCCCAAGGTGAGCCAAACAATTATCCCTAAATTTAAGTAAGCGATTATCCCGATTAACCATATAATCAGCCCAAAAATTAAAGAATATAATATTCTCTGCTTTCGATTTTCTAAAAAACTCGGCTGCATCTTCTCAATATAAAACTCCTTTAACTTATGCTCCTTCATCGTTTTCGCCAACCACACCAACCACCGCTTCACATCCTCAGCTTTATAACCTTTCCTATCGTGATGCTCTATCAAACGCATTTCAATATATTTATCAAACAATTCCTTCCGACATTTATCTTGATACTCCTTCCTCTCATCCTCAGAATTAAATCTTTTACTTTTACTCACCAAACCATCTGGATAAGCAACAGGAATCAAGTTTAAAAATAAAGGCGTTTTCGCTAACTCTCCCAAACCATCAGCATCGTTTTTGATTCCTTCCCACAAATGTTTACATTTCAATTCTCGTAAATAATTTTGAATCTGCTTTTCACTCAAGGGTTGCAAACAAACAGCACCACGCAAATTATTTAATATCGCTTCTCCTTGTTGATATTCTTCCTCGCGACAGCAAACAACCAAGGGCAATAAATTAGAGCTTTGCAAAAACTCGTTAATTTTATCAATACATTTCTTTTGTCG
>CAYMZW010000308.1:0-8455 GCA_964395005.1 uncultured Rivularia sp. | reverse complement strand
GTTTTAGCTCGCTGGTTATTTCTTGTGAAGTTTTCATTTTTTCAAAATCCTTTTATGAACTTCACAATTTCATCGGCGTGAGCCGTAAAACAAAAACTGCTGATAATAAATACCAGCAGTTGTGTGATTCTAATAGATATAAATAAATTAAAAATAGCGGACTCGGTTATGATAACTTTTATATAATTTTGCTCGAAATTTCTTCTAAACTAATATTGAAATGAGACAGTACCAGATTAATATCTTGGCATTGCAGTTTTATAATTATTATTAATACTTCCGTATTCTTGAACTTGTGAAATTTCAGATTCACAAAAAGCACTTTTGTTAATAATGCTTTTATATATGTGGGTAAGATTACTCGCAATTTGATTGGGACAGTAACGATTGCTTGCCCAAGTAGAGCCATTGTTTCCTAATTCTTCTCTTAATTTAGGAGAGCTAAGTAACTTAGATATACCCCCAAGCAGAGCATCAACATTTTGCTCTACCACTAACCCAGCATTAGCTGCGATGATTTCTGGAGCAAGCTGTACACCAGGAGTCACAATTACAGGTTTTCCTGCTGCCATTGCTTCTGCTGTGGCTATACTAAAGTTTTCCGAAACAGAAGGTAAAACAAACAAGTCTGCACCTTGTAGTAATAAATTCTTTTGTTCGTTTTGCACAAAACCAGTAAATGTAACGCGATTATTTAATTTCAAAGATATAAGAAGTTGTTTCAAATAGTTGACATAATCCGGCTCTCCGGTACCTGCAATCAAAAGATGAAAATCTAGGGAATTGGTATTTATAAAACTAAGTACTTTGATTAACAAATCTGGACATTTGTTATGACGCAGCCGAGAAAGGAATAGTATTATGGGAGTCTGGGGAGAAATGTTGTATTTAGAATGAAGTCGTAATTTTGCTTGGGGATTAACAGCAACTTGTTCTACACCTAAAGGTAATTTAATAATAGGAGCTTTAATACCATATTTACGTACATCAATCGCTTCAGCTTCGGAAGTACAATGTATGGCTGCTGCATTGTTGAGATTGCGACGCTCAACCAGCATGGAATATATTTGTTTTTTTAGCTTACTTTGAGTTAAAGCCCAAGATGTTAACTGCCCTTGAGTACGAATCGTATAGGGAATATTGTGCCACTTGGCGATCGCCGCAGCACAACTGGGAGCATAAGAGAAAAGATAGTGGTTATCGAGAATGTCATAGTTGTTGATATTTTGCCACAGCCATTTAGTCATAGCAGGAGAAAAGATAAACTCTTTCATAGGTGGCGAAAAATAAGGTAAAAACCAAACAGGAACCCCTTGGCATTCGATTTTTTTGTATAAAGGAACATTAAATGGTTTTGAACCGTTGTGGTTAGTTGTAACTATTTCTGCTTCGATTCCGTTGTTTACTAAAGCTTTAACTAAATTCAAAACTACGGTAGTGGGGCCACCCAATGATGGGCTAATTGAGGGAATTACATGAAGTATTTTCATAAAATAGAGTTGGGGGGGATGAGAAAATTAATTATTAAAATCAGCTTGTAAATATGGCAATTTAACTGCCATATAAGCAACTAACCAACCGGGTAAAGAATGAGCGGAACCGATGTTATAAAATCCGGATTCAAAAAAACAAAGACATAATTCAGCTAAAAGAGCGCTACATAATGCTAATTTCAATTCAAAATGCTCTTTGTTTATATAATTTGAACTCTCTTTGATTTGGTTGATAACAATTGACCATAGAGGAACAAATGTTAACAAACTACCAATTAAACCAATTTGGTATGTCAAACCAAGGTAAGCATTATGAGCAGTTCCTATCCATAATCTTTCAAAGAAAATGCTTTGAGCAGATTTATGTAATAATAAAGCTTCTTCGCTTCCCCAACCATTACCAATTAATATCGAAATTGGTGAAGAGAAAATCTTTTCAATAAACAAAGGCCAAAGTAAATTAGTGCGATAACTTGTAATACCCGCACCTGTAGAAGTAGTTAAATTTTCGTATAATTTTTCAAATAAAGATGATTGCAAAAAATCTATACTTAATATCAACGAAGCGCTAATAGCTATTGTAGCGATACCATAAATAACTAACATTTCTACACCTTTATATCTCGACCAGCATATCAGGTAGTAAAGTAATAGGATACTTAAAGCAATTAAGGGAGTTCTTGCGCCACTGATAATAATGGCAGTAAATATAATTAGTGTTGGGAGAAACCTTAATATTCCCCAGTGTTTCTGTCTGGATGAAAACCAGATAGATAAAGGTAAAATAATAATTCCTAGAGCGGCGGTAGCATTTGGATTAAAAAATATACCGCTGGGAGCGCCCATTAAAACAGGAATTATTCTAAGTGCATTACCAATTAATCCAATAGTATAAATAACAGTAGCACTGCAAACTAAATTTTTAATAATTGCTGTAGCATCGTGAAAAGAATTAAGTACACTTTGCACTCCCCAAGTTAAAGATAAATAAGCTAATAGAAAAGAAACTGCTTTGAAAATACCCGTTTGATAAAAGTCTGCTGCATATAGTACCCCATTTAAATCAGCATAAGCGGTACTAATAATAATTACAGTAAATACTAAAAATGCGAAGCGGTCAAAATTATTGCGTTCCCATTTTCCGGAAATAAATACTTTGTTGAAACCGTAAATTAATAAAACGATTAATCCTATCCATCTTCCCCAATAAGCAACTGCTGTTCCAGGAGGAATAATAAAGCTATTGATTGCTAAAGCGAAAGGAAGCCATCCAAATGTTGGCAGCCAATGTAACCATTTTTTGGTTTGTGTTGAATTATTAATTTGTGATTGATAGGTTTGAGTCACCGTATTTTGGATTTTAGATTTTAGATTTTAACAACGGATGCTTTTGTTTTGGATTAGTTTTTATAAAAAACTGCTTTGAATAACTTATTAGTTTAATTATGTTATTTATGAATTAGATTAGTATTTGAATTACTATTTATATTTACTAATTGACTCATATATTCGGGAATATGAACCGAGAAATTGCGTAAAATCATCGGTGCTATTTCTAAACAAGAAATATTTCTTCTGATTTGCTTGTAACTAGTGTCTTGAGGGTCGTAAATTAATAGAGAACCGGAATTTACATGATAAGCATTTGTATTAGTTTCATCTTCAATTGAAATATTTTCTAAACCAAGTTTTTCTAAAGATATTGAACGTCCTTTTAATAATGCAGTTGTAACTTTTTTCTGAGGTAAATTGACTTGACCAAAAATTAAAGCAAATAAACCGTCTTCTTTTTGAGCAAATTTTATCAATTTCCCTTCGATAGATAACTGACTTAGCTGATCGAGAAACTCCTCAACCCATTCCTCTTTGACGACAATGCCAAATTCTGGGAACATGGCAGGAGTTTGACACCAAGCATCATCGGGAATACCCAAAGCAGACATGAATTTTTTGGGATGCGTTAAATTCAACTGAGTTTTTACCATCCACGCGGTAGTTGCACTCTGTCCCATACTCGATGCTATCCATAATGTATATTCAGGATGATTATCGACGAAACGCACTAGTTGAGTAAAAAACTGCTCGAATTTACTCATTGCAAAATCAATCTCGCCATTGTATCTAGAAACCCACTCACTGTTATAGCCGAAATTTTGGTAATCTTGAGGAAATAATGCAGCCCAATAACGATGCATAGCTGAAGCTACATGGTTGGTGAAAAAGGTCGTAAAATCTGGTTGAGTGGTTTTGAGTTGTTTGAGGAATAAGTCAAAAGCAAGAACAGCTTGATAAGTGCGTCTGCGATTTTTTCTGTAGGGTTTTAACTGTTCTGTTAGTAATTGTTTTACTGTGTCGATTAATGTTGGTATTCTTAAACCAAGTTGGGGAAGATGAGCCAATAGTTTAATGGTGGCTTCTATAGGAATTTTGCTAGAGACGTTACGAGATGAATTTCTCGCCATTGACAGGTTTAATTCTTGAAAAATAGAAAGAATATCTGGAAAGCATTGGCTGTTAGTTGCAAAACTATCCGGTACGTAAAAGCTATAATTATCTAAATTATCTGGTAAAGGGTGACTGTGCAGAGAACCAAAAACCCCAGTTCTGACACCATTACTTGATAGTATTTGCTCTAGAGAGGGAAACTGTTGATTAACTCTATTTAGATTCTGATTAAAATGATAAATCCCATGATCGGTTGCAGCAACACCTCGATGTAATGTAGCCCAGGTTATCCAAGGAGACAATACTGAATCTACTGCTTGAGTTTCATATTGGTAGCATTGAGGCAACTTTTGAGCTAAAGCTGAATTGGGATATTTTTGAATGTAGTAATCGATTATCCGCAAAGGAACTTCGTTTAATTCAAAAAAAATGATTTTTCTACCCGATATTTTTTGATTCATTTCCTTATTGTTCCCCTACTATTTCAACGGATATCTACATACAGCTATAATTTCATTGTCACGCTCTATATTAACTTTCATATTAGTTAGTGCTTAATTTTAGACGTTTCTGTTATTTGTTTCGAGGTTAAATAAGAATTATGAAATTTGGGAATTGGATTAGCTAGTACTTGAGGAGATACCGCTGTATCGTTTATCGAAATATTTTCCCAGATTTTTGCGGGATATCTAGCCAAAAGTTTAAAAAAATTGGTTTTAATACCATGTTCCCCACAAGCTTTAAGAATTTCTTGATTAGAAATCCATCTACATAGTAAATTCTTATTGCTCGCTCCTCCGGGTCGCATTCTAACTAAAACTTTGGGAATATAACTGTAAGATATTTGATGAATTTTGATAAATCTCAAAAGTAATTCATAATCGGCAGCGAGTTGATAATCTGTCTTAAAATAACCGTATTTTTCATATACTTCTCGTTTGAGAAAGCAGCTTGTATGAGCGGGTATCCAACCCCAACTTAATAATTCGGGATGAAATTTTGCCGAACTATAGTACCTAATTACCCGATGGAGATTTTGAGGGTTAACAAATACTATATCCCCAAAAATCAAATCAACCGCTTTAAGAATGAACTGTTCGACAACTTCGGAAATTACCTGTTTATGTTCGTAGAAATCATCCGAGTTGAGCAACCCGACAATGTTTCCTGTGGCTAATTTCAACCCTTTATTCATCCCATCATACATACCTTCGTCAGACTCGGAGATAAATCTGTTTATTTTCTGACCGTAGGATTTAATAATATCGACTGTAGAATCGTTAGAGCCTCCGTCAATAACAATATACTCAATATCTGGATAATCTTGACTCAATACCGAATTAATAGCATGGGCTATAGTAGCCTCATTGTTACGAACAACTGTAATTATAGATACCTTCACTTTTGCACAAAAATTTAATTGAAGCTAAAACTTGTCTAAGTTAACATAAATATCTGGATTGCTGTAGTTTATATTACTTACTTATATTTTTTTGTAACACTTTTTTTGAAAAACTGGTAATTATAATCAAGGCATTTTTGCTGAAATATTGTCTTTAATCAAAACAATTCCTTTTAAAATGACTACAAGTGTACGGCGAATTTTTATCGGTGATGTTCACGGTAACTATGACGGTTTAATGCTTTTGTTAAATACGATATCACCGTTAAACGACGACAAAATTTACTTTTTAGGAGATTTGATTAATAGGGGTGCCAAAAGCGCTCAAGTAGTAGAATTTGTCCGTCAAAGTCCGTATTATTGCGTACTGGGCAATCACGAGCAAATGTTTTTAGACTACTTTCAAAATAAAAGAATTACCAAGCAAGTTATTGAAAAGGCTGCTTTTACCTATAAAGAAACCATTCATAGCTATCTTCAACTTGATATATCTTTATTACCCGCTCATCTCGAATGGTTTTCCAAGTTACCACCGTATATGGATTTAGGGGATATTTGGGTTGTTCACGCGGGTATCAATCCTCAACTTCCATTAGATAAGCAAACCCAAAAAGAATTTTGTTGGATTCGTCAGCCTTTTTACAGTATGAGCAAACCATATTTTCCCGATAAATTAATTATTGCAGGTCATACACCAACTTTTAAATTCGGTGGTGTTGTTCCAGGAAAGTTGATGCAGGGAAAAGGTTGGCTGGATATTGATACTGGTGCTTACGATAGCAGAAGCGGTTGGTTGACTGGTTTGGATATGACAAATAGGAAGGTTTATCAAGCAAATGTATTTAGCAGAAAAACTCGGGTTTTAGATTTGGAAGAAGTTGTGGAGGGAATAGGGAATGGAGAATAGAAAATGGGGAATGGCTATTTCCTTTCTATGTATTCTTACGTTAAATTTCCACCAAGATAATTACTTTTTAAGTGCAAACACTGAAGCCTGTAAACAATCGGTTTATTTAGACTAATACCGACTATTTATAATTTTATCTACTTTTCTATTCCCCCCGAACCCTGTTTACATACAATTTTAAAAGTGCGATCGCATGAGTGAATACAACGAGAAAATTCCTTCCAAACAACTAAAAGAAGACCCTTGGGAGCTTCGTCAGCTAGCTTCGGTGCTGCGTCGTCGTTTGTTTTTGATTATCCCTATTGCTTTAGCGATAACCGCTGGAGTCGTATATAGAGGATGGTTGCAAAAACCGATATACAGCCAAAAATTCCAATTGTTTCTGGACTCCACGGCAGAAATTAATGTTAACCCGCTCTCGGAACAGAGACGACCATCATTTGTACCACCACAGTTTCGAGATTTCAAGACGGAAATGGAGGTGTTGACGAGTTATAAGGTTATCTCTCCTCTGTTAAGTGAAATTCAAAGTCGTTATTCGGATTTGAATTATGACAAACTTGTCAACAGGTTAAAGCTGAAGCATTTAGAAGGTACGGCAATTATCGAAGTTGCTTATCAGGATAGCGACCCTAAAAAAATCGAATTTATTTTAAACAAGCTTAAACAAGCTTATACTGATTATTCCTTAAATAAGTTAAAAAGTAGTACCGTTCAAGCTGAAAAACTTGTCGAGACTCAATTACCCGATTTAAGAAAGCGTGTAGACAGACTCCAAGGAGAGCTACAGATTTTTCGACGTAAATATAATTTGGTAAGTCCCGAACAGCAAAGTCAAGTTTTAAGCGAACGTTTGGCAACTGCACTACAGCAAAAACAAGAAGCTTTAACTTTACTAGGGGAAACTGAATCTAGCTTCAATAGCTTACAGAGAGAGTTGGGAATCGATGTTAAACAAGCAAAGGTTATTTCAACTTTAAGCGAAGCACCGCGCTATTTAGCTTTACAAGAACAATTGCAGCAAATTGAAACTCAACTTGCTACTGACACCACTAAATATACAACCGGACATCCAGCAATTGCCGATTTACTGGAAAAAAGACAGCGGATATTATCTTTAATTAGACAAGAAGCTGTGGCAGTTTTAGGAATTAATACTCTTAGAGAACTTAATATCAAAGAACTAAATCAACTTCCAGCAATTTCTGCTCAAAAATCAACTCGCTTGCAACTGGCTCAAAAATTAATTGAAACAGCAACTCAATTACAAGGATTGGAAACTAGAATCAAATTTCTAGAAAAAGTAGAGAATCAAGCTCGCAAAGATTTACAGCAGTTTGCAGCAATTATTCGTCAGTATACAGATTTAAATCGAGAATTAGAAATTGCTAATCAAAGTTTAGGTCGATTTCTAGATGCTAGAGAAAATCTTCAGATTGAAACAGCAAGAAAAGTTTCTCCTTGGCAAGTTATTTCACAAATTGAAGCACCGAAACAACCAATATCTCCCAATCTTCCCCGAAATTTAGCTTTGGGTGGAATAGCTGGTGTACTAGCTGGAGTCGGAGCGGCAATTATTGCAGGAAAGTTAGATAATAAATACCATTCCCCTGAAGAATTACAAACCGATATCGGACAAACCTTTTTGGGAACAATTCCCTATCATAAACAGTTAAAAACAGCTATCACTCAGCTATCCCGTAACGGTACTTTAGCTAATTCTGCTTATTGGGAAGCTTATATATCATTACAAACGAATTTAGATTTTCTCGAACCAGACAAAATATTAAAATCTCTAGTTATCAGTTCAACTTTACCAGGGGAAGGTAAATCTACTATTTCCTTATATTTAGCTAAAGTTGCAGCAGCGATGGGTAAGCGAGTTTTGCTTGTAGATGCAGATATGCGTAATCCTACAGTTCACCGCTATGTCGAGAGTTTGACAAATACATGGGGTTTATCTAATGCTATTTCCGGTGGTGCAGAAGCTCAAGATTTAATTCAGACTTTACCTGAAGAAGAAAATTTATCCGTACTCACAGCGGGACAAACTCCTCCTAATCCGGCGCGATTACTTGCTTCTGGTAAGATGAAAGATTTGCTGCTAGATTTTCAAACTAAATACGACTTAGTAATTATTGACACTCCACCACTACATGGTTTTGCTGATGCTAAATATTTGGCTTCTCAAACTGATGGCTTAATGAT
>CAYMZW010000307.1:0-8465 GCA_964395005.1 uncultured Rivularia sp. | reverse complement strand
ATTGCTTTTCTTGCTCGTCAAAGTTTCCGTCAGCCCAAGCAATAGTCAGCAGCCCACGCAGCCAAGCGGATATTTGTTCGCTGCTGTAGGGAGATTGAACAGCACTTGTCATAACTCACTTCTCTAACTTTCGTGTAATACAATGGTAGCTCGCTATCTCCGACTATTTTTTTTAAGTTATTGCTAATTTATCTAAAAAAGATTTCTGAAAAATATATACATAATTGCGACTGTACTTGATGTCATAAATTTATAATTTAGCAATATTTGCTTTGTAATCCTTGCTAATTATGGTTTATATCATTATTTTGGTTCTTCTAAAATTAATCTGCGTGTCTTAAGTTGATACATAATTCCTATTGATGTAAATTAATTTTAATGGTATTATTGATAATTATTTTTATTTAGAAATTTATCGGTTTGAAAGCAAAACTTCATTTATACTCCCAAAAGGTGCATTTTGAAAACCCTAGTAAATCTCGATGCTGTTGAACAAACACTATTCATTCCTCTTTTGGGAAGATGTAAGCAATTTGAACAAGTTGAATTTATAGTTACAGATGCTTTTAAGGCTCAGATAGTTAAAACGCGCTCATTACGATTTAGAAAAACTTTTTAATGATAATAGTGCGTATTTAGGTAGCTGTTTGCAAGACACAATAAATGACAATTGAACCAAAATTTGCTCCGTCAATACCCTCAAGATATGGTTGTAAAAATTGCAGTGGATTTCAAAGTTCGTTTTAAACGATTAGATTAACTATTCGCAATTCAGTAAAGACGAGACTTGAGTCATGTATCTAAGCAAACAGCAAGTTAAACAACTCTTTGATAAGCTTATTGAGAATTTTTGTGATTGATTATTTACGTTTGATTGTATATTGTCGCTAATAGCGAACAGATAAAAGCGACTAATCAAACAGATGTCAGCAAATTTTGACAAAGTTGATTTCACATATTCGCGAGATTCTGAATTAGAACTTCGGTTTTAATGGTGATGAAATTTACCTTCACCTTTTTCCTATGGTTTGACATGATGTCAAATCGCTTCAACCACAATTACTAACTGCTCGTAAAGGTATAAATAATGTTTCATTTTGGCATCGAACATGAGGTTGCTTTCATTGATAATGCTGGAAATTTTGCTGATTTTTCTTGCTTAAAATTTGCTGATTTTAATCAAATAGTTGAAAAGTTACCTGTCTACAAAGATGATTATCCCGAATTACGTATCGGAGACGCTGGAATTAAAGAAAAGCGTTGGTATATAGAAGGTTTTGAACGTTTCGCTGATTCCGAAAAAGTGGTCGAATGCGTACCCAAAGGAATCGAAATTAGAACAACTATAAATCCTGATATTCATAGTGCGATCGCCGAGTTATCTGAAAGTTTCCGTTTGCTCAAAGAAGCAGCAGCAGAATATGGTTTTTCTCCGGCATTAATCAGTTTCAATCCTCATTACGATGCATTCGTACCCAATCCACCTTTAAATGAGTATGAAACTAAACGAAGAAATGCTTCTCCAGAGAAGCAAACGGCCAATATTCCCATGCTTACTTATGGCCCAGATTTGAATATTTCGATGGTAGGGTTAACTACCGAACGTATTATTGATATTGGTAAAAAGCTGACCTATTATAGTCCTTATATTATTCCTTTTAGCTACAGTTCTCCTTTTTATCAAAGTCGTTTGTGGTCAGGTTTTAGTGTACGAACCTTTGTCAGAACTGGAAGAAGACCTGCGGCGATGGTATTCTTGGAAAAGCAAGAAGAATTAATAAAAAGTATTCCATCTCTGACAAAAATTGCTCGTATTCCCGCAGAAATCGGTCGAATTGAATTTAAAGCTTTTGATAGCTGTAGCGATTTTTCGCTTTATGCTGCTTTATTAGCTTTATTAAAAGGTATTGTGTTAGACGAATCATTACCTGGTAGAGCAATCGTACCCGATGCCCAAAAACACCAAGTTTCCGCACAACAAGGGTTTGAGAACGAAGAAATTTTTACCAATGCAAAACTGATTCTCAAAGCAGTAGAAACTGCATTGGTAAATGATGCCGATGTAAATTTACTTGCACCTTTGAAAACTTTTTTGGAAAAGCGAGAAACACCAGCCCACGAACTTATTCGGCTGTACAAAAATACTAATTCTATAGAAGCAACGCTGAAACAAACTTACACTAATTAAGATGCAAGTTAGTAATTTTTAACTAACTGTTACAAGATTAAGAAAAAATTAAAGGTTAAAGGATAAGGTAAATATTGAATTAAAGACGATTTTTACCTTTATCCTATAGCCCTTTTTTCAATTTGATTTTAAACTAATTCAGCTTCAATTGTTCTTGCTTTCTTGCTTGAACTTCCTGCCAAACATCTTCCCAACGTTCGCTAATTAAATCTTGGAGTTTAGCTAAATACTCCTCAGACTGGTAATTGTCTTCTTCATCATTTAATTTACTGTCAGTAAATATGATGGGGGGTATAGTGGATGATACTTCAATCATGATAAATTTGACGACTTCAAGGACTATTGCAATTTTATAGCAGCAACTGTGGAAAGTTGTATGCAGCTTTACAAAATATGATAGAAAACTATATTCATATATACATCAGTTCTCAGGAATTTTAAGTACTTCCAAAACAATTTTTAAAAAGAAATTGGTTCCTTTTGTATTAAAAGTCAGGAAATGTAAATATATTTACGCGGAGAATTATTGTAATCAGTAGTTGATGATACAAAAGCTTATATTTTAAGTTTGTTTACTCAGGAAATCAAAATATTTGAGTAAATAAAAATAAACAGGTATTAGTAATATTTAGGAGTTGCATTTAGCTTACGCATTTAGCAAAAAAGATAAAGGATTGCTCATATTTTCAGCAAAACCAAGAATACCTTTGTCCCGATGTTCGTAGATTAAATTACCGTTGGGATCAAATAAAAAGGTTGCTCCTCGCTGTGTCAGATAAGCCGAGTCGGGAACATAGGTATTCCAATTGCTCAAAACTTCAGTCATATTTCGCAAGCGTAAGGTAGCAAGTTCAAAAGGGCGTTGAAAACCTTTGCCTCCAGCAGTCTTAAAAAATGAACCTTTGATATTTGGTAGGGGTGTATCCCTAACAACTTCTTCATCGCCAATTAATTGGGGTGCTTTTTTATCTCCTTTGTAACCCCTAAAAACTTCCGCCAAAGTTCCAGGGCTACCAATCCCAGCACACATCAGCATTAAATTCAGCCAAGCCTTTTGTGAAGTTGACAGCAGAGGAAAGTTGATATTTAAACCGCGATAAAGTTCTAATTTTTTGTGAATTTCGGCTTGCGAATCTACGAATAGCCATTCTTGGGGGAATTTAGTGTAGTTACAAAATTTGATACCCGAGTCGCGATCGCCAATTCCAATAGCGCGAATTGCGATTCCTTGATTTTGCAGCTTTTCTTTTTCTCTTTGCAACCACCAAGCGTATTCTAAATTATCAAAATCACCCAACTGCGAAAAAATTAGCACAAGTAATTTTGAAGCATTCGAGCAGCCATCTAAAACGGGTTTAATTTCTCCATCGCTGATTCGCAAGCAGTTAACTGTATTTAAAGTAGAGTAAACATCTGGAGAGTTAAAGCGTGTTTGGGTATTCATTAGATGCTAGCCTTCATGGTTCAAATATTATTTTAATTTCACCGGGGGCAATTCACGATTGCTTGTTTAAACAGGTGCAAATTACTTAATTCGCTTGGTAAATAAATTTAATTCTTTAATTGACAATTTTGACAAATCCCATGCGTACAAAATCATACAATTTGCGAATTTTTTGATTTTGTTCGTAGTTGAGAGGTTTGTCAGATAGCATTACTTCGCATAAGCAATTTTGGTCATATCGAGTAATTTTGCCAGTTGCGAAGATTCTTTCAATCCTATCCATAATAAAACTATACGCCATAATTATAAATTCTTTATTTTCCTCATTAACTTTATAACTCCTTTAAGTATGACAAGATTAATGAAAGATTGTAAATATCAAAAGTTCATAAAAGTTAATCTCGTATATTCTTCCTTTAGCAATAGCTCGTTGAATCTGAAGATTTGCAGCGCTTAGAAACGGTACATATTACATAGCATCTTTTATTTCTAATCGCTATTTTATTGCAATAAACCAACTAAGGAGGAATACGGATTTACTCCTATTAGATAATTAAAGTTAGTATAAAATCTTCCTATGAATAGAGCGATGTATCGTCTGTCTGCGCTAATTGTCACAGTATATCCCTCATTAGTTAGAAGTTTTCTTTATATTCCTCATCCAAAAGCCTATAGAAGGTTTTTCACCAATTTACTATTGAAAAAACATCTCCGTGCGAAACTTTGCGTTAAATTACGTATTAAATATACTATCCTTCTATCAAAACTAAATTTAAAACATGAAACAAACCATCATCCAAGTTGACGCATTTACCAACAAACCCTTCGCCGGAAATCCTGCTGCTGTCTGCGTTTTAGAAACTCCTCAGAGTGACGAATGGATGCAAAACGTAGCAAAGGAAATGAACTTATCCGAAACCGCATTTTTAGTAAAACAATCAGACGGTTACAGTTTACGCTGGTTTACTCCCGCAACAGAAGTACCATTGTGCGGTCACGCCACCCTTGCAAGTTCGCACGTTTTGTGGTCAGAAAATCATCTTTCTGCCAACCAATCAGCCCGTTTTCATACCAAGAGTGGTTTATTAATTGCCAAAAAGCAAGAAGATTGGATTGAATTAGATTTTCCAGCGAATCCTTCGGAAGCAATCTCTACACCTCCAGAAATTAGCGAAGCTTTGGGAGTACCCGTTAAATCAGTAATGAAAAATTCTTTGGGTTATTTAGTAGAAGTAGAGTCAGAAGAATTAGTTAGAAATCTAGAGCCAAATTTTACAATTTTAACAAAGCTGTTTCCAGAAGTTATTGTTACTAGTATTGCTGAAAATAGCTCAGAATATGATTTTGTATCGCGCTTCTTTTGTCCTGGTTTAGGTATTAATGAAGATCCCGTAACTGGTGCAGCACATTGCTGTCTGGCACCTTACTGGAGAAATAAATTAAATAAAAATGAGTTTTTAGCCTATCAAGCTTCGAGTAGAGGTGGTGTTATGAAAGTGAAATATCCTGGTGAAGATAGAGTTTATTTAAGAGGGCAAGCTGTTACAGTATTGCGAGGAGAATTAATAAGTTCGTAGTTGCGCTTTAGCGCTTCTTCCCGGATGCGCTAAAGCGCAACTACAAACATATTTTTATTCATATTTGCTTAAAACAAAGTTAATTGTCTAGAAATTTCTTGTTTAAATAAAGTGCTGCAAAATCCCAAATCTAGATATTGTTTTAAATCTACGAATATTTTTTCTGCTAATATCTTCGCTAACATTACGGGAACGGCATTTCCTACCATTTTGTAGCCATCTGCAATATACTTGTACTTAAAAATAAAATTGTCTGGAAAAGTTTGAATTCTCGCACATTCTCTAACCGATAATCTTCGATATTGTTTGGGCGATCGCTCATCAAATTTCCATTTATCTTTTTCCAACCAAATCATTTTATTTGCTTGTGGATGTATGGGAGCGTGTCTAGCACCAGCTTGGATTGTAAAAGAAGGTTTGTTCCAATTTCTTACTCTATTTCTAGACATATAAATACTAGAAAAGCTACCTTCTTTATATTCATGATTTGGTATTGCTGCATTGGTTTGACTAATTTTAGAATCTATTGCAATAGCTTCAATATCTTTAATGTCATAAATAGCGTTTTCAAGAGTTAATTTATTTGTAATTGCATCGGGAAATTCAAATGTCCCACCTATATCTTCTCGATAACCAACAATAATAACTCTCTTTCTATCTTGAGGAACTAGATAATCCGCAGCATTAACTAACTTATAAGTGACTTCATATCCAGCATCTTTAAAATGAGCCAAAATATTTGTAAATGCTCGATCGTGCTTTTTAGCTAAAATGCCGCCGACATTTTCAGCTAGAAAAAATAAAGGCTTTTTTTCTTCGAGAATTCTAATATAATCAAAAAATAATTGACCTCTACTATCATCAATACCTCTTTGCGCTCCAGCTTCACTCCAACTTTGGCAAGGAGGGCCACCTATAATACCAATACAGTCGGGAATATCATCGGTAACTATTTTTCTAATATCTCTTTTATCTAATTGGGTATTCGGGTGATTGAATTCATAAGTATCCCAGATTGACTTATCGTGTTCATTTGCCCAAATGACATTAAATCCGGCTTGATGAAACCCTAAATCCAATCCTCCGCAACCTGAGAATAGAGATACAATATTCATGGCTAATTACTAAATAACCTCCAAAATCTCATAAATACCATCATAAACTTCCGATAATTCTTCATCGGTAATACAGTAAGGCGGCATTATATAAAGTACATTTCCCAAAGGACGTAAAAGCAAACCTTTTTCTAAAGCTTTTTGTTTAATCACCAAACCAACTTGATTTAAATATCCCGATTCTTGCTTATTCACAATATTCATTGCTGCAATCGTACCTGTCACCCGCAATTTTTCAATTTTAGAATTATCTTTTAATATTTCTAAAAATTGTAAATGTTTCGCTTCCATACTGCTAAATTTAGGCTGATTTTCTACCATTAATTCCAGAGAAGCCAAAGCAGCAGCACATCCCAAGGGATTCGCAGTATAACTATGTCCGTGATATAAGGTTTTTATGGGGTCATCGCTGTAAAAAGTATCGTATATTTTCTCAGAACATATTGTTACCGATAAAGGTAAAAATCCCCCAGTAATACCTTTAGATAAACAAATTATGTCTGGAGTTACTTGACTTTTAATGCAAGAAAACCATTCTCCAGTTCTACCAAAGCCAGTCATCACTTCATCGAAAATCAACAATGTATCAAATTGTTTAACTAACTTTTGTAATTTCCGTAGAAACTCTACCCTGCACATCCGCATTCCACCAGCACCCTGCACCAAAGGCTCAATAATAATGCCAGCATAATCTTGGGGATTTTGCTCTAATTTTTCTTTTAAGCTAGTTAAAACTTTTTGTTCCTTTTCCTCCACATCAGAATCATTAATATAAGTTTCGGGATAAGGTAGGAAATCCACCTCAAATAGCATATCCGAGAAAACTTGAGAAAATAGCGATCGCGAACCTACAGACATTGCTCCAAAAGTATCGCCGTGATACGCTCCTTCAAAAGCAATAAATTTTTGTCGCTGCTGCGAAAGATTTACCCAATATTGATAAGCCATTTTTAGCGCAACTTCTACAGCAGTTGAGCCATTATCGGAAAAGAAAACTCGGCTTAATCCTTCTGGAAGTTTTTTAACTAATTTTTCTGCAAGGTTTTCTGCTGGTTGATGGGTAAATCCAGCAAAAATTACCTGTTCCAATTCCTGTGCTTGACGATAAATCGCTTCAGCAATTTTGGGGTGGGAATGCCCGTGAATATTTACCCACCAGCTAGAAATGCAGTCCATGATTTTGCTTTTATCTTCTAGCTCCAGCCAAATTCCGCTTGCGGATATTACCTTAAGAGGTTGGGGAGATGTTTTTGCTTGGGTGAAGGGATACCAGATGTGGGGATGCATTGGATTATTAGGGGGTTGGGTGATTGAAATTTTATTAAACCTGGCGGTTGAAACCGCTGCTACACAGACAAAACCCACCTGCGTGGGTTTGGGAAGAGTATAATATATATTATCTAATTTGAATAAATTTTAGTCCGCGTAGGCGGACTTCGTTTGTGTAGCTGCGGTTTCAACCGCCAGTTTTTTAATTACCAATTTCAAAAACATTAATAAAATGAGATCCAATTTTACCCAATTGTATTTACACGCCGTTTGGGCAACTTGGGACAGATTACCTTTAATCACCCCTGACATTCAAAAAAATATTTATGGTGCAATTATTAAACATTGCCAAGAATTGCGATGCACAATGATTGCTGTTGGAGGAGTTCAAGACCACATACATTTATTAACAGGTCTTCCTCCCACTTTATCAGTATCAAACTTCATCAAAAACATTAAAGGTAGTTCCTCACACCTCGTTACTCATGACATCAAACCAGGTGAATTCTTTAAATGGCAAGGAAGCTACGGAGCATTCACCGTCAGTCATGATGGTATAGATAAAGTGGCAAACTACATTAGAAATCAGGCAATCCACCATCAACAAAAATCAACAATTCCAACTTGGGAATTAAACCATAACTAATTATTAAAACCCATGCAGATGGGTTTTGCTTTGTGTAGCAGCGGTTTCAACCGCCAGATTTTAACCAAATTTTGAACGCTAATTATTAAAACCCATGCAGATGGGTTTTGCTTTGTGTAGCAGCGGTTTCAACCGCCAGATTTTAACCAAATTTTTTCCACCCACCAACGAAAATAATTAACCAAAAAACAATCCCTAACTAACCATCAATTAACTTTCTCTTAAA
>CAYMZW010000306.1:0-8465 GCA_964395005.1 uncultured Rivularia sp. | reverse complement strand
GGGAATAGGGAATAGGGAATAGGGAATAGGGAATAGGGAATAGGGAATAGGGAATAGGGATAAAAATAATTATTTATGGTGAAAATTAATTTATAACGCTAATTTGTTTAAGTATAGTGAGGATTTCAAACTTTTAATTAAAACTTGTAGCATACTATGTACTGAATAACCTAATTTATTTAATTCATAAACTAACTAATTAACATTGCTTTATGTCCAGCGAACCTTCAATTGGTGATTCTCAAGATAATATCCAAACTGATACAGTTCGCTCTAATTTAAAGCGAAAATCACTTCAGTCTGGTTTAATTAGCTTTGCGGCTCAACCATTGAAGCTAGCTTTGGGCATCGGTTCAACTTCTCTGCTGGCTCGCTTACTCACACCAGCCGATTTCGGCTTGGTAGCGATGGTAGCTCCATTGCTTGCTCTTGTAGATAGTTTGAGTAATTTTGGTTTAGAAACAGCAACAATTCAGCGAGAAAAACTATCGGATGAGCAAGTCAATGCTAGTTTCTGGCTATCACTCAAAATAAATGTTGTGGTGATTGGAGTCATGATGTTAATGGCTCCAATTCTCGCTTGGTTTTATGGAGAGGAAAAACTGACGGGAATTACTTTAGTTATGGCACTTGGTGCATTGAGTGTATGTCTAGCTTTCCAACACAAATCTTTACTAAAGCGACAAATGCGTTTTGGAGTGCTGACGCTGATAGATGTCGCTTCTTTATTGGCAGCAGCAGCAAGTGCGATCGCCGCAGCATTTTTGAATTGGGGTTACTGGGCTTTGGTTTTACAGTTAGTTGTGATGCAGGTAACTCAGAGTATTGCATACTGGCTAATTTGTGATTGGCGACCAAAAAAGTACGTTAAGAATGCAAAATTAGATTTTAATGTCCGGGCAATGTTTTCTTATGGAGCGAATCTAACAGGTTTTCGGTTTATTACTCGTATCGGAATGCAGCTCGATCGTATTTTAGTTGGTTATGTTGGCGGTGCTGGAGCGTTAGGGTTTTATCATATCGCCTACAAATGGGCTTATTTTTCTTTCGAGCAGGTTTACCATCCCCTTTTTGATGTTGCCGTTTCAAGTTTCAGTCGCGCTTATCAAGATCCCGAACTTTACCGTGCTTATTGTCGTCGCGGATTGATGTCGTTATTTGCTCTTTGCCTTCCTGCTTTAGCTTTTTTATTCGTAGAAGCTCGCGATGTATTGTTAGTTTTGTTAGGAAATCAATGGTTAGAGGCAGTACCGCTATTTCGATTGTTGGCAGTAGCTGTATTTTTTGGCAGTATGTACCGAGTTACAAAGTGGCTTTATGTTTCTTCCGGACAAACAAAGCGACAGTTGCGCTGGGGTTTAATTCATACTCCAACAATGATTATTGCAGTTACGATTGGCTCTCAATGGGGCGCATATGGTGTTGCACTTGGCTATACAACAGCATTATGTTTGCTTGCTGTACCATCGGTCATTTTTTGCCTAAAGGATTCTCCCTTGAGTTTGCTTGATTTCTTTGGCAGCTTCTGGCGTTCTGCGTTTGCATCTGTAATTGCAGCAGTAGTATTATTTACGATTGAATTTAAATTTACATTTACAGATATCGAAAATATTTTTATTGAACTTATTATCCATTCAATAATATTCGGTTTACTTTATTTACTATTATGGATTCTTCTTCCGGGAGGCAAACAAGCAATAACAGAAGTGCTACAAAATTTACAGGCTATTCGTTCAAAAGGTAAAAAATAAATAAAATAAAAATTTTAGTTAGGGGGAGTACTTTATGAGCAATTCGTCATCTGTAGATAAAATAATATTAGAAAATAAATTATTCGGTAAAATTGCTAATTTATTTACATTAAATAGATTAATTTGGCTGTTTATTTGTATTGGGATATTTCTACGCTTTACTCAATACTTACTTAACCATTCGCTTTGGATCGATGAAAGTTTTGTTGCTTTAAATATTATCGATCGGTCTTATTTAGAACTTTTTCAACCCTTAGAATACAACCAAGGTGCTCCAATTGGATTTCTGTTAGCAGTAAAGTTTGCTACTCAACTTTTTGGTACTAGCGAATATTCTCTACGATTATTTCCTTTTTTATCTGGAATATTGTCAATTTTATTGTTTCACAAAATAGCTAGATGGTTTGGTACGCTCACAACTACAGCCATTGCTCTAGGGCTTTTTGCTTTGTGCGATCGCCTTATTTATTATTCTGCTGAACTTAAGCAATATTCTAGCGATGTAGTAGTAGCATTACTTTTATATTTTTTAGCTATTCAACAATTAGGTAAGAAAATAACTTATGTCCAGCTAATAACTTTTGCTTTGATTGGTGCAATAGCTATTTGGTTTTCTCATCCTTCTGTTTTTATTTTAGCGGGTATAGGGTTAACATTATTAATTTCGGCTTGGATTCAACGAGAATGGTCAAAAATCTATAAATATATTGCAGTTTATTTAATATGGTTGGCAAGCTTTGTCACTTTTTATATAGTTTCTATCCAAGAACTTAGTAACAACGCAGCTTTGCAAAAATCTTGGGACAGCAATCACAATTCATTTATGCCGCTACCTCCTTTAAGTTTAACCGATTTAAAGTGGTATCCTCAGACATTTTTTGAAATATTTAACTATCCATTAGGTTTATATTTAACTGGAATTGCGGCATTAGCTTTTATCATAGGTTGCCAATCATTATTTAATAGCAATAAGCAAAAATTTTATTTATTAATGTCGCCGCTATTTGTAACATTATTAGCTTCAGGACTGCATAAATATCCTGTAAAAGGTCAATTGTTATTATTTATAATTCCTTCAATGCTAATAATAATAGCAGAAGGAACTCAGCAAATTATTGAAAAAACTCGTTCCAACTTTAAACTTTTTAGTATCGGCTTTGTAATATTATTATTTTTCCATCCATTTTATTATGTAGCTTTAAGTTTAAACGCGCCTCACATACCACCGCCAAGCTTTGAATATCAGCGCATACGAGAAGATATCAAACCCGTTCTTAACTACGTTGATAAAAATCAAAAACCTGGTGATGTTATTTATGTTTATTATGCTGCACAATATGCTTTCAAATATTATCTGAACCGCTACAATTTTAATTATAATCCAGAAAATAAAGTTGAAAACGAAATCCCAGAAGATTGGTTTGCACCAGCACTTCCTTCTTATCCACCTCAAATAATTGTTGGCAAGTATGCCAGAGATGATTGGAGTATTTTTGAAAATGAAATCAATAATTTAATTGGAAATAAGAGAGTATGGTTTATATTTTCTCACGCTCACGACCGTAGATCGCCGCTTGATGAAGAAGATGCATTTTTACAATTGATTAACCGTCAAGGGGAAAAACTTGACTCTTATAAAAGTACGGAGGCTTCAGCTTACTTGTACGACTTAAGCGAAAATTTAAATGAAGATAACTAATAAGTAAATTTTAGCAATTATATAATTTATGATTTTAATGGAGGTTCAAAATACTATATATTTTATCTTATTTCTATCTAATTAAAAACTACAAAATTAGTCTAATCATCCCTTTAATTACCCTGCTTTATTTATCAATAAAATATTAGTTGCTATCTCAATCATGAAACCGCAAACCCCATTTATTTCCATCGTTATCCCCACTTATAACCGTCCCGAAAGATTAGCAGACTGTTTAGAATCTATAATTAACTTAGAATATCCCGGCGATCGCTTTGAAGTTATCGTAGTCGATGATGGTAGTAAAATGCCACTTGAAAAAGTAATCGAACCATTCAAAAATAGGTTAAAAATAACTTTACTTAAACAACAAAATCAAGGCCCCGCAACCGCTCGTAATACTGGAGCTAAACAAGCCTCCGGGGATTTTATAGCTTTCACCGATGATGACTGTAAACCCGCACCAGATTGGTTAAGCAAGTTAGCAGCGCGTTTAGTTACAGCACCAAATAGCATGGTGGGTGGTAAAACTCTCAATGCTCTTCCTAATAATCTTTATTCAACCACTTCTCAAGTATTAATTGACTATTTATATAACTATTACAATTTAACTTCCCAAAAATCAAATTTCTTCGCATCTAATAATTTTGCCCTACCATCAAAAAGATTCCAAGCTCTTGGGGGTTTTGACACAACTTTTCCGTTAGCAGCAGGAGAAGATCGAGAATTTTGCGATAGGTGGCTGCAATACGGCAACGAAATGGTTTATGCGCCAGAGGTTCAAGTGTATCATGCTCATAAATTAACATTATCAAGCTATTGGCGACAGCACTTTTTTTACGGGCGTGGTGCTTTCTGCTTTCATCAAGTTCGTGCCAAACGCGCTCACAGAGAAATTAAAGTTGAGCCAATATCATTTTATTTGAATTTGTTAAAATATCCTCTATCACAACAAACCGCTCAACCAAAATTATTACTTTCTGCCTTACTATTTGTCTCCCAAGTTGCCGGTGTCGCAGGCTTTTTCTGGGAAAGAACTCATCAAACAAGTAATTAAATTAACAATCAATAAGCCCCCCTTTTTTAAGGGGGGTTGGGGGGATCTAGAATGTCTGGAACATTATATTTTCCGTCATCGCTACGTAAATCTTATAAATATTTGACAATAGTTAAAAAGTTAAAAAAATCAGTAAAAAAAATCGATGGCTACTACTCAAAAACGGCTGAATCAACAAAATAGCTTTTTATCAAAATATCTTACATACTCAAACTGTCTGATCTTAATTTTCTTTATTATCAGTATTATCGGCATCCTTAATCATGAGATGTGGCGCGATGAAACTCAGGCATGGTTAATAGCAAGAGATGCTTCTACTTTAACTGATTTATATGAAAACTTAAAATATGAAGGACATCCAGGATTGTGGCACTTATGTTTGTTTTTAATTGCTAAATTTACTCACAATCCTTTTGCAATGCAGTTCTTTCATATATTGATTTCGACTGCTGTTGTTGGGGTTTTTGTTAAGCTATCTCCTTTCAATATTTTACAAAAAACACTTTTTACTTTTAGCTATTTTCCTCTGTTTGAATACAACATTATTAGTAGAAATTATAATTTAGGATTATTATTGATTTTTCTATTTTGTTATTTATTTACTCGAAAAAACAGAAATTTTATTAGTTTGTTTTTAGTTTTAGCTCTTTTAGCAAATACAAATGTTTACTGTTTAATCATATGTTTCTGCTTCAGTGCTACTTTAATAATTGATACAATAAGAAAACATAAAAGCAAATTAAATCAATATAAGTTAAGCCGCAAACAGATAAAAAATCTAATTATAGGCTTAATAATAATATTATTAGGTATAGGTATATCAGTTTTTCAACTACTTCCTGTAGCTATACAAGACACTGCTAACGATATACAGCAAAATATAGGACAAGAAGCAGCGACATCAAAATTTGATTTATTATCTTTATTGTCAACTTTATTTAAACGTTTTACATATTCTTTGAGGACAATTTGGTATAGCTACATTCCCATACCCAAATTTTGGGAATATCATTTTTGGACTAAAAATATTACTAATGATTCATTAATTTTGACATTTTTTGCCTTTATTATGTCATCATTTTTGCTATTTTATTCAATAATTATCTTTATTGATAAGCCAATTGTTCTACTGCTATATTTATCAGGAACTGGAGGAATAATATTATTTACGTGGCTCAAATATCAGGGGGCTTTGAGGCATCATGGCAATTTATTTATCATTTTCTTAGCCTGCATTTGGATTAGTAGATTAGTTAGAAAATCATACAAAATCCCTAAATTTTTGCAAAAAATTACTTATCACTTTAAAAAATATCAGAAAAAAGCCATCACAATTATTTTATTAATTCAAGCATTATGCGGTTTATATGCTTACAGTATGGATTTAGTTTTCCCGTTTTCTAAAAGCGAGGTAGCATCACAATTTATTCAACAACGAGGATTAGCTGAAGAGTTTCTGCTTGGTAGTAGAGATACTATAATTTCGCCCATTTCTGCTTTCTTAGATAAAGAAATTTATTATATAGAATATGAGAGATTGGGTAGTTTTTTTAATAACCATCAAAGGAAATATATAAAAAGTCAATCAGAACTAGTTGATAAAATTGATGCAGCTATCAAAAATAATTCAACCAAAAACGTTCTCATATTAAGTTTTCCACTCAATAATGAAGATAGTCAGTTAAAGTTTACGAAGCTAAATGAGTTTAAACAAGCTATAGTCGCTGAAGAACAATATCATATATATCTTGTAGAAAAAAAGTAAAACGGCTTATCAGTAGTTAGTATGCTAAAAAGATAATAAAGAAAGGGAATAGGAGCAGGGAATAGGGAATAGGGAACAGAGAATCAATTGGGGTATTTATTCTTCTTAAAATCGTTTAATAAGCTAATCTCTTTTCATAGTAGGCGTTTTACATTTATGATTCATACTTTTAGCAAGCCCTATGTACGCCTATAACCAATAAAGCTTACTTAAAGATATTTTTTGAAAAATTAGGCATTCCAAACGTTATATCTCAATCTTCGGGTATCTCCTTCGGGGAAACGCAGCGCTAATGCATTTAAACTAACTGCACTTACTAAGCTCCATTCGGCATTGAGGGGCTTTGCGTAAATCCCAACTGTATCTACGATCAATAGTCTTAATTAAAAATTTTATGTAAATTAAAAGAAAATTACTATTAGTATAGTAATTTAAACCAAAATCAGTATATTTAAAATGGCTGCTGTTAATTCACAAGCTCAAAAAAGTTTCACCTATCCTGATACTACCCAAAAACGAGCCGAGCGTGCGCTGCGATGTTCTCCTTTTAAGTTAAGCTTGTTTGAACAGATGCTTACACAACGTGTAGCGATGAGTGAAATTTCTGGTTCAAATGGTCTGAAAAATAACTTTACAAAACGTACTTTATCTGAACTCGCAGCAGATAACGCTTTAGTATGGTTGATTGAAGTCGGCTTGCTACGACGAGAAGTTGACGGGCAAGGAATTACAGATAGTTTTCGTCTAACTCCTTTAGGTCATCAGCTTACACAAAGCTTTCAAAATCAGGAGTGGGCTGCTCCAACATTAGGCGATCGCCTTTTAAATGCATTAACCCGTATATTTAGATTACCTTTTTAAGTGGATTTTAAATTGATTTTAAATTGATTTTAATTAATTAATTGCCAGAAAGTTAGGAGTGAGGTTAATAAGGGAACAATAAATACTGAAACCGATGCTCCCTTTATGAAGTGTTTATAAACGGGAATATAAACCTACCTTTATAACCACCGGGATTTTACGGTGAAGTGATGGTGTTATAAACCACGAAGTAGCCAATGGCATTTTCCTTGGCTTCATCCTTCAATTCAATAAGTCCGATAAACAGAAGATAATAGCTAACTATGAAATCAATTATGGTAGTGGGAACAACATCCCACGCGGGAAAATCACTTTTATGCGCCGCGATATGTCGTATATTATCACGGCGGGGTTGGCGAGTGGCTCCCTTTAAGGGTCAAAATATGGCGAATAATGCTTATGTTACAGCTAATGGTGGAGAAATTGGCTATGCACAGGCAGTACAAGCTTGGGCTGCGGGAGTAGTTCCTTGGATAGAAATGAACCCAGTTCTGCTCAAACCCCAAGGTGATATGACTTCCCAAGTAATTATCAAAGGTAAAGCTGTAGGAAAAGTCAGCGCTACAGATTATTACGAGCAATATTTTGATTTGGGATGGCGAGCTATTGAAGAATCTTTACATAATTTAGGAACAGAATTTGATTTATTAGTTTGCGAGGGTGCTGGCAGCCCAGCAGAAATCAATCTCAAACACCGCGACTTAACTAATATGAGAGTTGCCAAGCATTTAAATGCTATGACTTTATTAGTAGTTGATATAGAACGTGGTGGAGCATTTGCTCACGTAGTTGGTACTTTAGAACTATTAGAGCCAGACGAAAGAGCATTAATAAAAGGTATCGTTATTAATAAGTTCCGGGGACAGCGTTCAATATTGGAACCAGGAATTAAATGGTTAGAAGAAAAGACTGGTATTCCGGTTGTTGGAGTTATTCCTTACTTAGAACAGGTATTTCCTGCTGAAGATTCCCTCGATTTACTCGAAAGAAAACCCCGTAAATTTAATGGCGAACTAAATATTTCAGTAGTTAAATTACCGCGAATAGCCAATTTTACCGACTTCGATCCTTTAGAATCAGAACCTACCGTTGGCGTAAAATACATAAGTCCCAAGCATGATTTAGGACATCCAGATGCGGTAATTCTTCCCGGCACAAAAACCACAATACCTGACTTATTGTTACTGCAAAGAACAGGAATGGCCGAACAGATTCAAAATTATGCTGCTGCTGGCGGTACTGTATTAGGAATTTGTGGTGGTTTTCAAATCTTAGGTCAGATGATAGCCGATCCAGAAGGGATAGAAGGGCAAGCTGGTAGATTTGGTGGTT
>CAYMZW010000305.1:0-8474 GCA_964395005.1 uncultured Rivularia sp. | reverse complement strand
CATTACTTGTATAATTACCACTCAGTTATATAGCTACTCCCAACTCCCAACTCCCTACTCCCTACTCCCTATTCCCTACTCCCTACTCCCTATTCCCTACCTTTCATCAAACAAGATATTTAAAAATTACTTTGAGTAAATCCTTTTTTCCAAAAGGTTTTGTAATGTAATCTGATGATTTCACCATTTTGGCTTTTACCCGATTGATAATTCCTTTTTTCCCCGTCACCATAATTATCGGCGTTTCCTTCAAAGCAGAATGTTTCCGCAATAAAGAACATAATTCATATCCATCTAATGTTGGCATGGTTATGTCTAATAAAATTAAATCTGGCTTTAAACGGATAACCTGCATTAAAGCTTTTAATGGATCGTTTATTCCAACTACGGAAAAAATATTATCATCTAAATACATTTTAATAGCATTTACCACTGCTCTACTGTCATCTATACAGACAATAGTGTAAGTTTTGATATTCTCTTCTTGTTGATAATCGCCGTAACGATGATTTATCTTTTCTAAATAATTTTGTTGAGAAACTGCTATTTCAGATTTTCTAATAAAGTTGAGATAATGGATTTCATCATCTTCATGCTGAGAATCATCCTCATCATCGTAATCAGCAAAATTAATAGTCGTGCTTAAGAAGCTGTCTTTATTATTATATAAATCATTCTCGGAATTAGTATTTGTATAAGGTTGGGAGGAATTTAAACTTTCATTCTCATAACTATGATTTTCATCGTTTAATTCTGCATAACTTTGATTGAAACAATCATCGTTATCTTTCAAATTATCAAACAAGTCTTTATCTGCTGTCTCTTCATAATCTTCTGCGTAATATTGGTTGTTAAAATCACGCCTAAGATAATTTTTTAAAAATAATTGATTATCTTGCATATCGAATCGACTCGGTTTTAAGTTATTATCAAGAGTACTTTTGCGCTCATAAAGAAAGGCTAAGAATGTCTAATAAACAATCAACTCAATTCTTCAGATAGCTACTAGCACAAATAGGTGGTTCTTTATAGTAGTACTATTTTAAAACATTAGTCCTATTTTTAATTTTAGAACATTCAATCCGAAACTCCGAACAGAATCACATAGGGAAATTTAAAATTGCAGAATTATTGTTAAATTCACAAGCAGTATAGTTGGCACTTGTTGCAAGTTACATAATAGTAGCATCAAAGTCATAAATGAAACATTTAAATACTGATTTATTATGTTTTAATATGTTTTAACCCGCTTCAAACAATCATCTTAATTTTAAATCTTTAACTTTTACGAGTACCATTTGATACAGTACAGCAAAGTTGTGTAAATACCTTTCTAAGATATTGGCTTCGATGCAGCATAGGGCTATCGAGTAAGGTAATAAGAAAATTAAATAATCATGCTTTCTTTTTAGTTTAACTTAATTAAGAGTTAGCAATAATTTAATAAATTACTATCCAATTTTAAACAATGTATCATTTGGAACTTATTAAATCAATTTCAAATTGTTACTTTTTACCAATACTGAGAACAAATGAATGTTATAGTTATAAGTTTGACACGCTTTTAAGTATAAATTAAGTATAAGTAGTAAATAGATAACAGAAACAGAAGATGAGTTTTGAAAAAGAATCAATTATTTTTATTTATGTATAAAATTTTGTCAAGATAATTATATTTATTTAATTATCATTTCTAGTTAAATATTTTAAATATCTGTCAGCATAAGTTCATTATATAAAGTAAATTATAATAAATAACATTATTTATCATAATTATTTTTATCTTCTGTAGTTCATTACCTATTATCGATCGTCTAAAATGATATCAAATCAATCAATATATTTAGAAGTTGAACAAAATAGTTCGCGTTTAGATATTTATCTTTCTCAAAACAGCCCGGATTTATCGCGATCGCGAATTCAACAATTAATTGAACAAGGGCACGTTCGACTTAACGGTGAAGTTTGTAACTCAAAAAAAATAACTCTAAAACAAGGGGATTCTATAACTTTAGAAATACCGCAAGCTGAGCCTTTAGAATTACAGCCGGAAAATATTCCTTTAGATATTTTGTACGAAGACGAACAAATACTTATCTTAAATAAACCTGCTGGTTTAGTCGTTCATCCGGCACCAGGGCACCCCAACGGAACTTTGGTTAACGCAGTTTTGGCTCATTGTCCTAATTTACCAGGAATTGGTGGAGTACAACGCCCTGGAATCGTTCATAGACTCGATAAAGATACCACCGGAGCCATCGCGATCGCAAAAACGGAAGTTGCCCACCACAGCTTACAAGCACAACTCAAAGCCAAAACAGCGCGAAGAGAATATCTTGGTGTAGTATACGGTGTAACAAAAAATGAATCCGGCACCATAAATTTACCTATAGGTCGTCATCCAAAAGAACGTAAAAAAATGGCGGTTATTCCCGTGGAAAAAGGTGGAAGAGAAGCTGTTACCCATTGGCAAATCAAAGAACGTTTGGGAAACTATACATTAATGCACTTTCAGTTAGAAACTGGACGTACTCATCAAATTCGCGTTCACAGCGCTCAAATCAATCATCCAATTGTAGGAGATTCTGTTTATAGTTCCGGTCGTTCGGTAGGAGTGAACTTACCAGGACAAGCTTTACACGCTTGGAAACTTCAGTTAAAACATCCTTTAACTAACAATTTAGTTGAAGTTGTTGCACCTCTTCCTCAAGTATTTTCGACTTTATTACAAGTTTTAAGACGACGTTAAGCCGATTGATAAAAACTTTATCAGTTGTTGAATTGATCTCAAATGCAGAAGTCCAAATATGCATCTATAGCTGAAGGCAAGAGTAGCTATGATGCAGATATTAAATCTTATATCTACAGCAGCCCTGGCGGCTGTAAGTCGCGACTACACGGGCAAAACCCGCCTGCGCGGGTTATTTCAATAAGTCCACGCAGGTGGTGAGTCTAGTTGGGGGTGTCGGTTTCCGTCCCCCAATAAGCGCGAATCCGGAGGGACTTAGCTTGTGTAGTAGCGGTTTTAACCGCCAGATTATACTCTATAAGGAGTTTTTTTCCATTATTCCAACAATATAATAAACTCGAAAAATTACATATCAAAAATGACAATGTTAATGTCAATGTCAGCGTTAGTGTTAATGTCAATGTTAAACTTTTAAGCAGTTTAATCGATTAATTTAATTTATAAATATACTCGTACAATAAAACGTATTTTTGTTAATATTGAAAACTAAATTACCGTGCTAGTATGATAAAAATTTTTAATGCTAAACTTTACCGAGGGAACTTTCTAGTAGATAACAGCAACTAATTTTACAGTTTGTTAATTACTTAACAGGCGTAAATATTAATTATTTATTTGCTTAAATTTTGCTCTTATTGTCTCTCGAATAAAGAAAATTATTCATATTTTTCAACTTGCACGCTTGCACACTACTACATATTTATGGGAATCCGAAAAAATCTTAAACGGCTGAATTTATTAGGGATTGCATTAACAAGCTTATATTTGGTAATCGGTGTACCAAAACCGGCTTATGCAATGCATATAATGGAAGGTTTTCTACCTGTTGGTTGGGCTGCTTTTTGGTGGGCTGTTTCTTTACCTTTTATAATTTTGGGATTTATATCCCTAACTCGCATCACTAAAGAAAAACCTCAATTAAAACTACTTTTGGGTTTAGCTGGTGCTTTTGCTTTTGTGCTTTCTGCTCTCAAAATTCCTTCGGTAACTGGTAGCTGTTCCCATCCTACGGGTACTGGTTTAGGTGCGGTATTATTTGGTCCTTTAGCGATGTCGGTTTTGGGGACTTTGGTACTGTTGTTCCAGGCTCTATTACTGGCACACGGGGGCTTGACAACATTGGGCGCTAATGCATTTTCAATGGCGATCGCCGGGCCATTTGCGGCTTTTTGGATTTATCGGTTAATAATGAAAATATCCGGTAATCAAAGGTTAGCGATATTTTTGGCGGCAGCTTTAGCAAATTTATTGACTTATATTATTACTTCGGCGCAGTTAGCTTTGGCTTTCCCCGCTCCAGTTGGTGGTGTGATGGCTTCTTTCGCTAAATTTGCGGGAATTTTTGCTATTACTCAAATTCCTTTAGCAATTAGTGAAGGTTTATTGACAGTATTAGTGTGGAATTGGCTGCAATCTTACAATCCACAAGAATTAGAATTATTGAATTTAATTAAGCGGGAGCCTCAAGGAAATGAAACAATCAAGTCAGTCTAATGGATGGAATAATTGGCTGTTGATATCAATAGTCGTTGCTTTAGCAATTGCACCATTAATATTTGTACGGGGTGAATATGGTGGTGCTGATGGAGAAGCCGAAGAAGCAATTACCGAGATACAACCTAAATATAAACCTTGGTTTTCTCCTATATTTGAACCACCAAGCGGCGAAATTGAAAGTTTATTATTTTGCTCTCAAGCTGCTTTAGGTGCGGGATTAATTGGTTACTCAATTGGTTTGTATCGCGGGCGTAGTGAAAATAAAAAACCTAAAGAATGAGCTTAAAACTCGACACTTTAGCTTACACTAATCAATTGCGAGGATTGCCACCCGAACACAAATTAATCTTCGCAATTGTTACTTTAATAATATCTTTAATTGCACATCCACCAGTACAAATTTTAATTGCGTTGTGGATGGGTATATGGACTGTTGTTTACGCAAAAATTCCTGTCGGGATTTATATGAGAATATTAGCAGTTGCTAGTTTTTTTTGGTTGACTAGTTTACCGGCTTTAATTATTAACGGTGTTTCTGTTGCAGATATTCCTAAAGTACAAGCTGATTCTTGGGAGAGTTTAAATTTAGGATTTTACTATATATATATTAGTCGTAGCGGTTTTTTACAAGCTTTAACTATATTTACTAGAGCCTTTGCTTCTGTTTCTTGTCTATATTTTTTGATGCTTACCGTTCCGTTTACAGAAGTATTGCAAACTTTGCGTCGGTTTAAATTTCCATCGCTGTTAATTGAATTATTATTATTAATGTATCGGTTTATTTTCATCTTGTGGAATACAGCCACCGAATTATCAATTGCTCAAAAATCTCGTCTTGGCTATCGCGATTTTCGCACCAGCATCAAAAGTTTGGCTTTATTAGTAGGACAAATTTTAAAGCGAACTTTACAAAAATACAGTCAATTTTCCTTGGGATTAGAAGCACGAGGAATGAATGGAGAATTCAGAGTTTATGCTCCCCGTAGATATCGTCCTTCCTCACGCTACATTATAGAAGCAGTAATCGGTTGCGTAATTTTAATTAGTTTAGAATGGTGGCTGAATGCAGGAATATTTACTTGAATTCGATCGAGTACATTATACTTATCCAGGTGCTAGAGAATCTTCTCTTAACGGTTTAACATTAAATATTCCATCAGGTAAAAAATGCGCTCTCATCGGTCAGAATGGTTGCGGAAAAACTACATTATTTTTATTAGCTAATGGTTTATACAAGCCGTCGAGTGGAATTATTCGCTGGCATGGCAAACCCTTACGTTACGACCGCAAATATTTAAGTAATTTACGTCAGCAAGTCGGGTTAATATTTCAAGATCCCGAACAACAATTGGTTGCTTCTACAATTGAGGAAGATATTTCTTATGGCTTATGTAATTTAAATTTACCTCCCAAAGAAATAGAAGCCAGAATTAAGGAAATATTAGTAGAGTTAGAATTAGAAGAACTAGCGCAAAGACCAGTACATCATCTCAGTTTAGGGCAAAAAAAGCGAGTTTCCATCGCCGACGTGATGGTACTCCGACCCAAACTATTACTATTAGACGAGCCGACTGCATATTTAGATATTAAACATACTCGTCAACTAATAAAAACTCTAGAACAAATCCATAAAGACGGTACAACATTATTAATGTCCACCCATGATTTAGATTTAGTTTATCGCTGGGCTGACTGGATATTTGTGATGGATAAAGGACAGTTAATTTTTGAAGGGAAACCCGAAGATATATTTGCTCAAGGGCAACTTTTGGAAGATTTGGATTTAGGATTACCGTTGATATATCAGCTTTTATTTGATGAGAGTTTATCTACAGAAGAAAAAGCTGTTGTAGAAAAATTGCGGGAAAGAATATTAAAAATGTAGAGACGCGATATATCGCGTCTCTACAATATTACGTCTCTACATTTTCGATTACCTACCGCTGATTAACAAAAAGCTGCGTGAAATAATATTCACCCTTAGAATTCTTCGCAACACCAATACCAGTTACCTGATATTTACCTTCTATATTGCGACGATGCCCCGAACTTTTAATCCAACCCTTGACAGCATTTTCTCCAGGATTACGATAACCCATATTGTAAGCAACGTTTTCCGCTACACCACGATATTTAACTATTTTAGAAATCTTGTTGTAGCGAGAGCTTGAACCGTTATGTCCGAAAGCAACCTTCTTATCGGCCATTCTCTTGCTATGCTCTCTAGCAATTTTACTTATCTTGCTGTCCAGTTTTAACGCTGGTAAACCTTTCTTACGTCGATATTGATTAATCTGTCGATGCACCGATTTTTCCATTGCAGCTACATCCGAGGCTGCATTTACAGATTTTGGACTCAATGTAATCAAATCGGAAACACTATCAGAATTGCTCGAAAACTGGGTAATTTCCATTCCACCCAATATTGCTACTGTTCCTAAAACAACTCCAAGCGCTGGGAACACTTTTGTCAAATTAACCTTTAGCCGATTATTCTTCAACATTTATATTTATTCCAAAACACAACAAAATCAACCTCTGCTTATAATTCCCTTCACTAAGAGAAAAATAACATCTGACACTTCGATTCAGGTAGATTTATTCGCGATTTGGTAGAAGCAGCCTTTTTCACCCTGTCATCAGAATCACTAGCAAAATTTCGGCTTATTCATAACCTAGCTTTGCAAAGATTCTATGTAAGTTTAGCCAATTTATCATGAACTTGGTTGTGATTTAAAATACAAACTGCATATTTGCTTGATAAATATGAATTCGGATAAACGTAAAGATTTACAAATTGACGGTAGAAAATTCAAATATTAATCAGATGATATTTAATGCCTTAACTTCCCTCCCCTTAATAAGGAGAGGGATTGAGGGTGAGGTTTCATCATCGTTTAAGAATAATATTAATGAAAAAATCTCTACAACTACCACAAAAAATCATGCTTCTCGGTTCGGGAGAACTAGGTAAAGAATTTGTAATAGCTGCTCAACGTTTGGGTAATTTTGTAATTGCTGTAGATAGATATGAAAATGCTCCAGCAATGCAGGTTGCCGATTGTTGTGAAGTAATTTCTATGTTGAGTGCTGACGATTTAGAAGCTGTTGTCAGCAAATATAAACCAGATTTTATCGTACCAGAAATTGAAGCTATTAGAACAGAAAAGTTAGCCGAATTTGAACAGCGCGGTATTACTGTAATTCCTACTGCTGCTGCGACTAATTACACAATGAACCGCGATCGAATCAGGGAATTAGCGCATACAGAGTTGGGTGTTCGCACTGCAAAATATGGATATGCATCATCTTTAAATGAGTTAATAGACATTAGTAATCAAATTGGTTTTCCCAACGTTGTAAAACCAGTAATGTCATCATCAGGAAAAGGACAATCTATAGTTAAAGATAAAGAAGAAGTTACCAAAGCTTGGGATTATGCCTGTTCCGGTTCTCGCGGTGATAGTCAAAGAGTAATTGTAGAAGAATTTATCGACTTTGAAATTGAAATTACTTTATTAACTATCAAACAATGGAACGCTCCTACTATTTTCTGTTCTCCTATCGGTCATCGTCAAGAAAGAGGTGATTATCAAGAATCTTGGCAGCCAGCAGAAATTTCTATAGAAATGATATTACAGGCTCAAGAAATTGCCACAAAAGTAACCGATGCTTTAGGAGGTGCGGGAATTTTTGGTGTAGAATTTTTTATTACTAAAAACGAAGTGATATTTTCCGAACTTTCACCCAGACCACATGATACGGGAATGGTAACATTAATATCGCAAAACTTGAATGAATTTGAATTACATTTAAGAGCAATATTAGGATTACCAATTTCTAATATAGAACAGTTTGCACCTTCAGCTAGTGCGGTAATTTTAGCTTCGGATAAATCAGATAATATTAGTTTTACAGGAGTAGCCGAAGCACTCGCAGAAAAAGATGTTGATATCAAATTATTTGGTAAACCCAGCGCTCATAAATACCGACGCATGGGAGTAGCTTTAGCTAAAGGAAATAACGTTCAAGAAGCAAGAGAAAAAGCTAAAGTTGCCTCCGATCGAGTTAATATAGTTTGATTTGCATCTCGTCATCTCGTCATCTCGTCATCTCGTTACAAGGTTCTACCTTGTAATGAATTTCTGGAGGCTCTGCCTTCATTCTAATAATTCATCTCGTTACAAGGTTCTACCTTGTAATGAATTTCTGAAGGCTCTGCCTTCAT
>CAYMZW010000304.1:0-8502 GCA_964395005.1 uncultured Rivularia sp. | reverse complement strand
AGTTAAGTAATTATCTCATTATAAGCACGATTATATAGGGTGTATTCGTAAAAAAGGTAACGTTTAGCTTTTTAAGTAAGGTCAATTGGTTGTTAAAAACAAGCGATTTTAATTCACTAGGACTTACGCAAACACAAGGAAAAATTAAGTATTTCAGCCGTTTAGATCCCCCCAACCCCCCTTCATAAGGGGGGCTTTGCGTAAGTCTTATTCACATTAAATAGGTCGGCGTTGAAAATCGTAATCAGGACAAGGGAGTAGGGTTGGGGGCAGTAGAAACAAGGCTTTGATGCAAATTTACATTCTGTTACCGCCGTTGGTTTTATTTGTGCCAACTTACTTAAACGCGAATTATTAATTACTTAATCATTTATTCAGCCGTTGAATCAAAAAATTAACAAAAGTTTGAACTCGAAGTGCATCGCGGCGATTCGGTAGATAAAGCGCGTAAATTCCTGCATCCATATCTACTAGCGGATGAAACTGAAAATCCTTAAAAACGGATTGCAATCTTCCTTGATTAATATCTTCTCCAATCAACCAAGTTGGCATCAGAATTAAACCCAACCCATCCAAACAAGCTTGTCGAAGTACTTCAGAATTATTCGCTACCAACGAACCTTTAACTTTCACTTCACACACTTCTTTCTCTCGTTTAAATCGCCAAATTTCATAGCCTGTAGAGTAGCTAAAGCATAAACAATTATGATTGACTAAATCGTCGGGATGTTCTGGTGTACCATACTGCTCAAAGTAAGTCTGACTTCCACAAACACAGCGCGTATAAGATGTAAGTTTGCGGACAATCCAACTAGCACCGGAACGATCGAGATTACCAAGACGAATAACTAAATCTAATTCTTCCTCCACCGGATTAGCTAATGCATCGCTCAAGGTTAAATTTAGCTGCATTTGGGGATACTGCACCAAAAAATCCTTAATCAACGGTGCAATATACAGTCTTCCAAAAGCTACAGGAAGACTAACTTTGAGTAAACCTCGCGGTACTTCATCTTGCTCTGCTACCGAACAATTAGCTGCTTCCACATCAGCCAGAATTCGTACCACTTTTTCGTAATATCTGCGCCCTTGAGGGGTAAGGGTAACGCTGCGGGTAGAACGGTTAGTTAACTGGGTATGCAGCATATTTTCAAGGGAATTAACTTGACGAGTTACAGACGAAACAGCAACTCCCAATTGTCGAGATGCTTCGGAAAAACTACCCGTGTCAACTACCTTTATAAAGGCTTGCATTGCAGCAAATTGATCCATTTTTATTTTTGCTTAAAACGCAAAACTGTTTGGCGCAAAAGCTATATTAACATCTTTGATGAGCGAGGTTAAAGTAAAGATGTTATCCAAAGCAGGAGACAAACATGACTATTACAATTGAAATCACCTCAGATTTTATCTGTCCCTGGTGTTTGGTTGCAGAAAAGCGATTGAAGGCGGCGATCGCACAACTAAATCCTTCAGTAGATATTCAGCACGTTTGGTATCCCTTTGAGTTAAATCCGCAAATGCCGGAAATGGGCATGGAGCGCAAAATATACCGTAGCCAAAAGTTTGGCAGTTGGGAATATTCCCAGCAGTTAGATGCAAAAACCATCTTAGCAACGCAAGAGGATGAGATTAATTTTCGTTATGACTTGATGGAGTTTACGCCCAATACACACAAAGCCCATCGTCTCGTTTGGTTTGCATCTCAACAAGGTAAAGCTACTCAGATGGCAGAACGGATATTTACGGCATATTTCACACAAGGCCAGAATATCAGTAGTGCTGAAATCTTGGCCAATCTAGCAGCAAATATCGGTATAGATAAAGACGTAGCTCTGGAATTTATTCAGAGTGATGCCGGTACTCCTCAAGTACGCGAGTTAGAACAAAAAGCAGTTTCAAGAGGTATTCGCGGCGTTCCTAGCATCCGCATCGGCAACGAAATTTTATCAGGTGCCCAGGCTGTCGAGGTGTTTTTAAGTACATTGCAAAAAGCTGTCCATGAGTTAACAGAGGTTTGATGATCAACAAAACAGGTAAACGCGCTATTGTCATCGGCGGCTCATTAGGCGGATTGTTTACAGGAATATTGTTGCAATCGATTGGTTGGGAGGTTGATATTTACGAACGTTCCTCCCACAGTCTTGATAGTCGCGGTGGTGGAATAGTCTTACAACCAGAAATTATAGAAGCATTTGAGCGGGCTGGTGTAGCCTATGAATCACCTTTTGGTGTAGTAGCACATGAGCGATTTTACTTAAAACAGGATGGCACTATTGCTACTAATATGCCCATGCGTCAGACTTTGACTTCCTGGAATTTGTTGTACGGCACTATGCGGCGACATTTTCCGGCAGAGCGCTACCACCAAGGAAAAACTCTGACAGGAGTAACCCAGGATGATGAAAAGGTAACAGCTATTTTTGCGGATGGCACTTCTGATACAGGCGATTTATTAATTGGTGCTGATGGTGCAAATTCCACCGTTAGAAAATTACTTCTTCCTAGCTATAAACCGCAATATGCTGGCTATGTTGCCTATCGTGGATTAGTTAACGAAAGGGAACTAGACGAAGAAACTGCTGCTATGCTCACAGAGCGTTTCGTCTTTTACCAATTTCCTAACTCCCACATTCTTCAATACGTGATTCCAGGAGAGAATGAGTCTTTAGTACCGGGAAAACGTCGCTTTAATTGGGTGTGGTACCTCAACTACGATGAGACAACGGAATTAACACCTATTCTCACCGATAAAAATGGCAAACGTCGTGACTATTCGATTCCACCCGGAATGATTGCTCCAGAAATCGAACAACAGATGCGATTGTATGCGAATCAAGTCCTTGCACCACCCTTTCAACGACTTGTTGCTGCTACCAAAGAGCCGTTTGTCCAAGCCATTTTAGATTTGACTGTACCGCAAATGGCATTTAATCGTATTGCGCTGGTTGGAGATGCAGCCTTTATTCCTCGTCCCCACACAGCAGCCGGTGTTTCTAAAGCTGCTGCAAATGCGATCGCTCTTGCGGATGCTTTGGTAAATCACAATCATGATGTTAATAAAGCATTGAATGAGTGGGAACCGGAGCAACTGAGATTGGGAATGTATTTGAGGAAAGTAGGGAAAGATTTGGGCGATCGCTCTGGGTTTATGTATGGCAAGGAGCGATTTGCTAATCATAAGAATGAGAATGCTGCTTGACGCGCTTAGATGTTTCTGCTCAATCAAATAATAAACAACTGCCGAGATATAGCACCTGTCTCGGCAGTTATTTTTTTATATTTAATATCAAATCCCGTTATACAACGATATCCTTACCTCTTCCCCCTCTACCTTAATAAGGAGAGGGGTGCCCGGAGGGCGGGGTGAGGTTCGGCTGAGCTACATAAAAAAGTCAACTACTTTTGCATGAAACGCAAAAGTGTTTGGCATAAAAACCATATTCACATCTCAAGTGAATGGAGTTAGTCTAAAAACATGGTTGAGGAAAGAACTAAAACATTCACAAGGAGACAAATTATGACTACCGCAACTGCTACCAAACTCGAATTACTTTCTCCCGCTACTTTGGGTGATATGAAATTGGAAAATCGGATGATTCTTGCTCCTTTAACTCGCTGTCGTGCTGTTAATGGTTTCATCCCTCAACCGATGAATACTATTTATTATGCTCAACGTGCTTCTGCTGGATTGATTATTAGTGAAGCAACTCAAGTAGCTCGTAACGGACTTGGTTATGCTAATACACCAGGGATTTACAATCGAGAACAAATAGAAGGTTGGAAACAGATTACCAAAGCCGTACACGAAAAAGGTGGAAAAATCTTTTTACAGCTATGGCACGCAGGAAGAGTTGCTCATCCAGCTTTACTAGAAGAGGGAGATATTCCCATCGCTCCCAGTGCTATTGCTGCTGATTATCTAGCGGATCTTCCTAACGGACAATTTCCTCACGTCACTCCTAGAGAATTAAAGTTAGAAGTAATTCCTGTCATTATCGAGCAGTTTCGACAAGGAGCCAAAAACGCATTAGAAGCTGGTTTTGATGGAGTAGAAATTCATGCTGGAAATGGTTATTTACCCGACCAGTTTCTACAAGATAATGCGAATCATAGAACTGATGAATATGGTGGTTCCATAGAAAATAGAGCGCGTTTCCTTTTGGAAATCACTCAAGCAGCAATAGATGTTTGGGGTAAAGAAAGAGTTGGTGTACGCTTATCTCCCAGCAGTTCTTTTAACGATATGCACGATTCCAATCCCGCTGCTACTTTCGGTTATCTTGCCGAACAATTGAATCGTTTAGAGATAGCTTATCTTCACGTTGTTGAACCGCGCATCAAAGGTAATGTAACTATTGAAGATGACGGTACGGGTTTGGGAGCAAAATTTTTCCGTCCTATTTTTAAAGGAACAATTATTTCCGCAGGAGGCTACACTCGCGACACCGGAGAAGAATTTATTAAAGATAATCATGCCGATTTTGTAGCATACGGCCGTTTATTTGTTTCCAATCCCGATTTACCCAAACGTTTCGCTTTGAATGCCGAACTTAATAAATACGATCGCAGTACTTTCTATACCAGTGGAGAAGAAGGATATATTGATTATCCCAGTTTGGAGAGTTAGGAGTGAGGAGTTAGGAGTTATGAGTTATGAGTGATGAGTTAGGAATTGAGCATTGAAAGTTGATTATAGGAAAACTGCATAGCATCTTGCTCCCACTACAGATATTTTTAAAACTCTCAACTCCTAACTCCTAACTCCTAACTCCCTAATCCATACTACTCACAACTTCCATAAACTGTTGAGAAACAAAAGGTAAAATTTCCCGACTCTTAGCGTTTTCCTTCCCTTCTGTAAATACAATTAATAAATAAGGACGCTTATCCGGTATCTCAATATAAGCTGCATCGTGACGAACTGAAGAAGTCCAACCTGCTTTTGACCAAATTTTCGCTTCTTGAGGAAGACTACCACCCAAAAAACCAGTAATTTGATCTTCTTCAACATCTTTCGGCAATTCTTCAGGATTTAAACTGCGCTTCATTACATTCATCATTTCTTGGGAACGTGTGGCGCTGACTGCAACTCCACCGACGATAGCGTGTAATAATCTCGCAATTGCATTAGTTGTTAACATATTGCGATTTTCTAATAACTCTCCGTAAAATGCCCGTTCTCTTCCGTAAGGGCCATCTCCCCAAGTTTTATGACATACATTCACTGACTGTAATTCTTCCCATCCCAAAGACTGCAAGTAGCGGTTGACAATATTACGCTGCTGTTTCCAAGTTTCAAATGGCCCTGGAGGTAATTCTGGGCCAGAAGTAGTGCCAGTCAATACATCTACGATTAAGCTAGTAGCATCATTACTTGAATCTATAATCATATCGCGCATGGCTCGCTCTAACTCCGCTGAAGTCTCAACCATGCCTTTTTCCAACCATTCGTGTACTGTAAGCAAATAAAATAACTTGATTACAGAAGCCGGATAAATTCTTTCTCCACCGCGATAATTAAAACCACGTACTGAATGATTCCAAAAAGCATTGGGAGTTAAAGCACCGCCAGTATTTACAGGTACCGGCGGATCGTAAATAATCCAAGTTAAGGCAATTTGGTTACGAGCTAACGTAGAAAATTTAGCCAGAGTTGCCTCTAAAATACCATTACCAAGTTGTTCGAGTTGTTCGTCGTGTTTAAAAAACATAGTCGTCGTCCGATTTTGGATTAAAATTCGTTGTTAATAGTTACAGATTTTTATGTCTCAAGAGGAATTGCAAGCAAACGTTGAGTACGTTACTCAGTCAGATTTAAATATCTACGATTCTCCCGAATGCAAGGAATTGTCAACTCAAGCTGAGAAAGGCAGATATTTACGGGTAATCCCAGAATCATTAAATCAAACTGCGGTACAGGTATGCTTGTGTGAAGATGATTATCCCGGTTGGTTGGCGATCGCCGACTTGAAATCATTATCACCAGCAGTTGAACCATTGCAAATTAAATCATTTTCTCAAACCCAAATAAAGCAACTGATACCCGAAGTTATCGCTTTTACCCATCAAGCCATGCAACAACCAAATTACTACCTTTGGGGTGGTACTGTTGGACCAAATTTTGATTGCTCGGGACTTATGCAAAAGGCGTTTGCTTCAGTAGGAATTCGCATACCCAGAGATGCTTACCAGCAAGAACCTTTTGTACAACTTGTTTGTACTGTAGAGAATTTTGATGCAAACTCTTTACAAGAAGGCGATTTAATATTTTTTGGCACTCCTCAAAAAGCTACTCATGTTGGGCTGTATTTGGGGGATAATTGCTATATCCATAGTTCTGGTAAAGATAAAGGACGAAATGGTATTGGAATTGATTGTCTTTCGGAACAGGGAGACGAGGTTAGTCGGTCATATTATAAGCAGCTACGTGGTGTAGGAAGGGTAGTAAGCAGTTACATCCCGCAAAAAGGCTAAGGATAAATAAACGAAAAACTAATGATGAGAAATGGGTTTGTTTCTGAAAGATTGGCTGAAGAAGGTACAATATCTTCTGTTCCGGATGTTTCGGTGGTGGTACCAGTGCATAACGAAGTGGAAAGTTTGCCCCATTTACTCGAAGCAATTTCATCCACTTTAATTGAAAGTAATTTAAGTTACGAAATTATCTGCGTTGATGACGGTTCTAATGATGGTTCCGTAAAATTACTTAAAGAGCAAGCACAAACGCGAACCGATTTAAAAAGCATTATTTTGCGACGTAATTACGGTCAAACTGCGGCAATGGCAGCAGGTTTTTATCACGCACGGGGCAAGGCTATTGTAACTTTAGATGCCGATTTACAAAACGACCCTGTTGATATCCCCATGCTATTAGCAAAGCTGGAGGAAGGTTACGACTTGGTAAGTGGCTGGCGTAAAAATCGCCAAGATGCAGCCCTAAGCCGTTTATTACCTTCCAAAATTGCTAACTGGTTAATTCGTCGCGTCACCAGCGTCAACATTCGCGATTACGGTTGTTCTCTCAAAGCTTATCGTAGCGAATTGGTAGCCGATATGAATTTATACGGAGAACTGCACCGCTTTCTACCAGCCTTAGCCTATATCGAAGGTGCGAGAATCACTGAAGTACCAGTCCGCCACCACGCACGCCGTTTTGGTAGCAGTAAATACGGTTTGGGTCGTACCTTCCGAGTAGTGATGGACTTATTCACCATTGCCTTCATGAAAAAATTCCTCAATCGTCCGATGCACGTTTTTGGACTTTGGGGTTTAATCTTCATGATTTTAGGTGGAGCAATGAGTACTTATTTAACCTGGGCTAAATTAATATTAGGTCAAGAAATTGGCGATCGCCCTTTATTAATTTTAGCGGTATTGCTCTTGGTAACTGGGGTACAGCTATTTTGCTTCGGATTGCTGGCTGAGTTATTGATGCGTACTTACCACGAATCCCAAGGTAGACCAATTTACAGAGTTAGGGAAGTTGTTGGAAATAGGGGAATGGGGAATAGGGAATAGGGAATGGGGAGTAGGGAATGGGTAATAGGTAATAGGTAGTTGGTAATTGGTGAAGAATCGTAATAATTTTTATATGTAGATAATTAGACGTAGTAAATCATCATTGCTACGTCTTTTTAGTAGTTATTAGTGTTGGGTTGCGCTCCGCTTAACCCAACCTACGAACTAATTGATTGTAGTAACAGAGTATTTTTCAAAAGCTGAATCAACAGTTACGATCGATATATTTTCCACTATAGATTGAGCAATTATCAGGCGGTCAAACGGATCTCTATGATGAAATGGTAAAGTAGCATTAATATAAAAATGTTCTAATTTAATTTCAAGTAAATTAATATTACTTTGATTAATCTCTGTCTCAACGAATTCTTCATAGGAACTATCAAAGGTTAGCTTTCCCAAATTATACTTAATCGACATCTCCCACAGGCTGGCTAAACTTAAGTTAATAGCATTGTTTTCGTCTTCAATTAAAGAATTTAATCGATCGCTTAATCGAGAATTATCGTTAACAAACCGTATTGATATATGAGTATCTAATAATAAATTCATTCCATGTATTCCTGGAAGTCTTCACTCTTGTTCGTCAAAATCTTCGCTCATCCAAACTTTACCTTTTGCGCTACCTCTTTTTAAAGGTCGTTTTATTGGTGAGATTTTAACTACTGGCTTGTCATCTTGAGTAATAATAATTTCTTCTCCACTAATAGCTAAATCGAGAAGTTTTGATAAATTAGATTTAGCTTGAGTTATATCTAATTGGGTCATAGGTATAAATTAACCTGCTATTACGGCGTAGGCTCCCGTATTATCTTAGTTTCCGACTTGTACCAGCTACCACCTCACGAGGATAGATTTTTCAACATAGCTGAGCCTTGCGATCGCAATATCAGCGTAGAATTCATCTCTTCGGTTCGCGGTATGTGAAGTAATGTAACATAGAGTTTGTAGTCTTCGATTCCGGCGTTGTTATAAACCGCG